>BNXT01000340.1 GCA_025999775.1 Bacteroidia bacterium
GAGGTGTGTAATTCAAAAAAAAATTGTATCTTTGTGTTCAGTTGTTTACTAACTCAACAATTAGCTTTATGAGAAAAATTCTGATTATTGTTTTTGTTTGGTTTGCTTCGTGCTCTCTAATGACTATTCGGGCAGAGGATAATGAGCGCACAAATAATTTAAAAGTTGGTGTTGAAATTGGTCGTGATTTGTTTAATGGTGTGGTAATCCGTCCTGACAGAGTCAGGCAGAATAGTTCTGGGTATGGGCTTTTCGGATTAAACGCCCACTATTCAAACCTATCACTGATTTCGTATATTGGCGCTAAAGCCGAATATTTTTTGTGGAACAACCGCATCGGGATTGGCGCCGGACTTCGGTTTTCAATGTATAATTCCACTTTTAGTTCAAATAAAGGGTCTTTTTTGTGGTTGCTCAAGGAAGATGGTTTAACTACGGATTATGTAAGGATTATCCATATCACTCAAAAAAGTCCTTACATTGGAGTTCCGTTGGAATTTCGTTTTTTTCCCAATAACCATGATTGGTTTGTCCAGTATTATGTCAAAGTAGGCGTGATGTTCAACTATCGACTTTCAACAAACGATAGTGTAACATTTCTAAATCCGGCAATGAATTTACATGCAGAAACGGTTATGAATCAAGTGGATGACCCGCCGAATTTCAATGCGTATCTCTATCCGGTTATTGGATTAAAATTGGCGCGTTGTCCTTGGTTTAATTTGGAAATACATGTTCCGTGCGTTATGTTCAGGTCGAAAAACGCTACTTCTACTCAACTGAATGCGGACGAAACAGCTACAGCAGGAGCAGGCATTCAATTTTCGATACAAATTCCTTTGGGCACAAACTATAAAATGGGGACAGGGGATTGATGAATAATGAACAATTTATAATCTATAATTTATGAGGAACTATATATCTATTATTGCAAGTATCTTTTTTCTATTGAGTTCGTGTAAGCGTGATACGTTAGATCGTACTGTTTTTGTTCCGGATCCTGATGATCCCAATCTGCCCGCTTATACCGAATGGGGCTATAATTCTTTCGGCGCAGAATATGAACGTGCCTATTTTCAATCTTCAACACTGACGGTTCCCTGCAAAATAGTCTATCAGGCGGGACTGCTGCATTTTTCTTTAATCGGCTATTTGAGGAATGAGGGAACAAAAACGGAATTGACTTTTTCCTTTCCTATTTCAGCAATAAATGTTTATCAAGATTTGTTGATTTTGCATAATACGGTTATTGATTTATCTGATACTGTTTGTGAGGTGCAATTCAAAGGCGATACTCTTTCTCCATTGCAAGGCAGTCATTTGACTTTCAAGCGGGCACAATTATTACGCGTGGATGGAGCAGAAAATCGGGTGATTCTTTCCGGAACTTTCGATATTGATTTTCGTGTCAACGGCAGACCGGAATTTATCTCGGACGGACGTTTCGATATGGGAATAAACAGAGATTTTGCAGTCGCAACTGATCCCTGACGTTGTTAATTGTGTCATTATTCATTATTCATTGTTCATTATTCATTGTTCATTATTCATTGTTCATTATTCATTGATTTGACCCATTTTACAAATTCATCAATCCACCCTGTCGCCGTCCCATTGGGTCTAATACCAAAGCCATGTCCTCCATGTCCGTTTTCATCGAGGCAGATAAATTGATGTCGTACATTTTTTTCTGTTAGCGCCTTGTCAAAAACCACACTATTGCGATAGTTGACCGTTT
>BNXT01000341.1 GCA_025999775.1 Bacteroidia bacterium
TAAGATAGGCGCTATTCTCATGGCGGATATTGCTCACCCCGCAGGACTTATCGCCCGCGGACTGCTTAGCAACCCGCTACCACACTGCCATATTATTACCACGACCACGCATAAAACACTACGTGGGCCACGTGGAGGACTCATCCTTTTAGGCAAAGATTTCGACAATCCATGGGGCTTGAAAACACCTAAGGGCGAGACTAAAAAGATGTCGGCGCTCCTCAATTCAGCCGTCTTCCCCGGTATCCAAGGGGGACCTCTTGAACACGTCATCGCCGCTAAAGCCGTGGCTTTCGGAGAAGCGCTGTCAGATACCTACTTGGACTATATACAACAAGTGGCAAAAAATGCAAAAAAGATGTGTAACTCCTTTATTGACAAGGGTTACAAAGTTATTTCCGATGGCACCGACAATCACCTGATGCTCATTGATTTACGCACCAAATTTCCGGATATTACAGGAAAAGTTGTTGAAAACACCTTAGTGAGAGCCGATATTACTCTGAATAAAAATATGGTACCTTTCGACACGCGTACACCCTTTACCACTTCCGGTATTCGTGTAGGCACGGCTGCTGTTACCTCGCGCGGTTTGAAAGAAAACGATATGCCAATCATTGTTGATTTGATTGATGAAGTCATCTCCAATATTGATAACGAAGCCACCATTCTTAGCGTCGCTAAACGCGTGAATGAACTGATGTCAGCACGTCCACTATTCGCATACTAACTAAATTGATACTTGTTTGGTGTGAAATCCAGCCATTTATCTGCTAATCATGAAACCTATACGATTATTGTTAATCCCTTTTGTGCCTTTCTACGCAGTCGTTGTGTGGATACGTAATCTGTTGTTTAATTACAACATCCTCGCATCACAAAAGATCAAACGTCCCAGTATCTGTATTGGCAATATCGTTACAGGAGGCTCAGGTAAAACGCCCCATACAAAATATCTCATCCAATTACTGTCTCGTGATTTTCGTATTGGCGTGATCAGTCGTGGTTACAAGCGGAAGACGAAAAACTTAGTGTTTTATGCGTGGTCGTGGTAATAATATGGCAGTGTGGTAGCGGGTTGCTAAGCAGTCCGCGGGCGATAAGTCCTGCGGGGTGAGCAATATCCGCCATGAGAATAGCGCCTATCTTATCAGCAATAGCACGCATACGTTGCCAATCCCAATCACGCGAGTAAGCTGACGCTCCACCAATGATTAACTTCGGACGCTCCGCTAAGGCTACTTTTTCCATGATGTCATAGTTCAAAAGTCCGGTCGCTTGCTCTACGGTATAGGCAACTTGACGATATAGCATACCGGAAGAATTGACTGGCGAACCGTGCGATAGGTGTCCGCCATGCGACAGGTCTAAACCCATAAAGGTATCGCCCGGCTTGAGGCAGGTTAATAACACTGCCATATTGGCTTGTGCACCGGAGTGAGGCTGCACATTGGCGTATTCAGCGCCAAATAACTGCTTGGCTCGGTCAATGGCTAATTGTTCGGTCTGATCGACCACCTGACAACCGCCATAGTAACGCGCAGTAGGATAGCCCTCAGCGTACTTGTTAGTCAGCACCGAACCTTGGGCTTCCATAACCTGTGGACTAACATAATTCTCAGACGCAATCAACTCTAAACCCTCTGTTTGTCGTCTGCGTTCTTGCTCGATTAGATCGAAAATTTGTTGATCTCTTTGCATATAAAATGTTTTTTGCAAATTTACACAAAATTTTAC
>BNXT01000342.1 GCA_025999775.1 Bacteroidia bacterium
TTATGCGTTTCTTAGATGTATCGGCTTGACGAGTGTAGAGATACCGAATAGTGTAACGAGCATCGGGAATCAGGCGTTTCAGGGATGTAGCGGATTGACGAGTGTAGAGATACCGAACAGTGTAACGAGCATCGGGAATCAGGCGTTTATTGAATGTAGCGGATTGACTACATTTAACGTAGGAAGTGGAAATACACGTTATTCATCTGAGAACGGTGTAATATATAGCAAAGCAAAGGATACGCTTGTGGTTTATCCGGCGGGCAAAACTGGCGCTTTTACAATACCGTATGGTGTAACGAGCATCGGGAATCATGCGTTTTGGGGCTGTAGCGGTTTGACGAGTGTAGAGATACCGAATAGTGTAACGAGCATCGGGATTCAGGCGTTTATTAGCTGTATCGGATTGACGAGTGTAGAGATAGGAAATAGTGTAACGAGCATCGGGAATCAGGCGTTTTTGGGCTGTAGTGGTTTGACGAGCGTAGAGATACCAAATAGTGTAATGAGCATCGGGAGTCAGGCGTTTTTGGGCTGTAGCGGATTGACGAGTGTAGAGATACCGAATAGTGTAACGAGTATCGGGTATGCTGCGTTTTATGACTGTATCAGATTGACGAGTGTAGAGATAGGGAATAGTGTAACGAGCATCGAGGATCATGCGTTTCATAGTTGTAGAGATTTGACGAGTGTTACCAATCTGAACCCTGTACCACAAACCATTACAAGCGATGTATTTACCAATGTCCCCTTAAGCAGCGATACCCTCTATGTTCCCGTTGGCTCGTTGGCAGCCTACCAAGCCGCTGACGTGTGGAAAGAGTTTGGTACGATATTAGAAATAGACACGACACCTACTCCTGTAGGACAAACATGGTACATAGGTTCGCCTGATACGGCAAGCGTAGTCGCTACCTTGATAGATAGCGTGCTTACTATCAGTGGCACAGGGGCAATGGCGAATTGGTCATCAGGGTCAGCAGTTCCATGGTATTCTGTGAGGTCATCCATGAGAGCAGTGGTTATACAATCAGGTGTAACGAGCATTGGGAGTACTGCGTTTCAGATTTGTATCGGATTGACAAGTGTAACCATACCGAATAGCGTAACGAGCATCGAGAGTTCTGCGTTTGGTGGATGTATCGGATTGACGAGTGTAGAGATACCGAATAGTGTAACGAGCATCGGAAATATGGCGTTTTCTGACTGTAGCGGATTGACGAGTGTAGAGATACCGAATAGTGTAACGAGCGTCGGGTATATGGCGTTTTATGAATGTAGCGGATTGACGAGTGTAGAGATACCGAATAGTGTAACGAGCATCGGGAGTAGTGCGTTTCGGGGCTGTAGCGGATTGACGAGTGTAGAGATACCGAATAGTATAACGAGCATCGAGGATTATGCGTTTTCTTACTGTAGCGGATTGACGCGTGTTACCAATCTGAACCCTGTACCACAAACCATTACAAGCGATGTATTTGACAGTGTATCTCTAAGCAGCGATACCCTCTATGTTCCTGCCGGCTCGTTGGCAGCCTACCAAGCCGCCAATGTGTGGAAAAATTTTGGTACGATATTTGAGATAGTGGATAGCACAGACGCCAATTTATCGGCATTATCAGTTTCGACAGGAACGCTATCGCCGGTATTTAACGCAAATACAATTAATTACACAGTAGAAGTACCTTCATCAACAACAAGTCTCACCATTAGCGCCACCAAGAGCAGTACAGTAG
>BNXT01000343.1 GCA_025999775.1 Bacteroidia bacterium
TAAAAGTGTCTATGGACGGTAACAGACCAAAATATCATCAGTTCTATAATGGTTTTTATATTTCCATGACAAAATTAACACCAAGTAATCCTCGTTTACAGTCGTATCAATATTTCTCGTTAAAACTTGAACAAGAACAACTTAAGGCAGGTATTCGTTTCGATTCTCTTTATCCTGAGGCTAAAACAAAGAAAGATTATCAGCAACTAAAAAGCAATTTTATTATAGCCAACATGAAAGATGAAAATGGAAATTTGGACGCTATCTACCAGTCTTCGGAATACGCTACGGAATGGGCAAAATCGCACGCTTATGCTGATCTTAACTACCTAATCCAACTCGAAGTAGAAACAAAAAAATGAAAAAACTAATCTGTATATCTGCTTTTCTTTGGCTTTCTATGTGTTTAACTGCCCAAAATAATGTTTTTACGTGGAATGGCAAAATCGTTGATAAAAACAACGAAAATATCCCTAACGTACACGTACAACTTAATGCTAATGGGAAAATCTTTTTGTTCACGAGCAACACAGAGGGCATTGTCGAAATTATGTATGGTAACAGCCAAGACACAGACTCTATCATTATTTCATCCATGGGTTACAAAACTGTCCGAACAACTATACGACAAGTGGATAAGTTTTCGGCAATTCAACTTGAAGACGAGTCAATAGTACTAAGTGAGGTAACAATTCGCCCACAAAACGTGCAACAAGTTACAATGGGTAATTTGAGCAAACTCAACCATAATATTGGCATACTCCCGACTCAAAAACGCGCTTTGTATGTTTCCAATCACAAAAAACTAAAGGGGTCTATCATAGCTGTAAGAATCTGCATGTTAAAATTCAAAAAGTCATTTATGGAGGAAGGCGCTGAGCGCATGCCTTTTCGACTGCGTTTATACGACGGCAAATCGTTCTTTAAAGATGAAATCACCACCGATACTCTGATTGCTGCCATGAAAGAAACGGATCAAAATTGGGTTACTATTGACCTCTCTTCCTTTCATTATACAATGCCTCAAGATGGTCTGTACGTTGTGATAGAAATGCTACCCATAGAATTTTATTTAAAACATGGCTATTTGAAACAACAATTTGTAAAAGGTAGGTTTTCGCCGACACTGGATGGCGGTGAATCTTACTTGGCGGATATACCTAACGCTATATTCATAGGAACAACTAAACCGACATCGTTTAATTCTTCTTTACGTGGTTATGGTTATACACCTTTGGAAGTTATGAAATATTGTGATTCTATCTGGGGGCAAGTACCAGGGTATATACCTCATGACACGGCTCGTATTGACAAATGGAACGAACTTAAAAACAATCGCCGCCGTCCGAATATGCCACTAATTCAACTCGAAGTAGAAATAAAAAAATGAAAAAAAAATATGGTTATATCAAAATAATTTTGTAATTTTGCAGCGTATGAAGATACTTAATGACATAAGGGATACTTTGAATCAGGTTGTTATGAAGGCAAAAAACTTTCATAACTCGCTGACTATCAATGGTTTTACCCCCCCCCCCGCTGACATTTTGTCAGGTTTTATGCCATTCTGTCAGGTTTATTCCGGCGGGCGGTAAAATAGCTGTAAGTCGGGTTTCGTATGCAAGCGATTATATATGGTTTATTGGGAAGAACAACATTGACAGGCTTAGCGCCTGCGGATGATTCTCTGATCTACAGGCGCTAATTGTCTCACACAAGGCAAACTAAGAGA
>BNXT01000344.1 GCA_025999775.1 Bacteroidia bacterium
AATAATCATTGGTAGTGGTCCCGGAGGTTATGTAGCGGCTATTCGCAGCGCACAGTTAGGATTGAAAACAGCAGTGGTCGAAAAAGCCGAATTGGGTGGCGTATGCCTCAATTGGGGCTGTATCCCGACGAAGTCGCTGCTAAAAAGCGCGAGCGTTTATCACGAATGCCTACAAGCCCAACAGTACGGCATCCAATGGGCATCTACGCCGGTAGCGGATATAGATGCTATGGTAACACGCAGTCGCGGTATCGCAGAAACAATGAACAAAGGCGTGGAATTTCTTCTTAACAAGAACAAAGTAACAATCATTAAAGGCGCAGCCAAGTTGAGACCGTCCAAAGTGGTAGAAGTATCAAACACAGACACACAACAAGTTTCGTGCTATAACGCAAATCATATCATTGTAGCAACCGGTGCACGTGCGCGACAACTGCCTAATTTGCCCATTGACGGCAAAAAAATTATCGGCTATCGGGAAGCATTGACCCTGCGCACGAAGCCCGAAACAATGCTCATAGTGGGTTCGGGAGCTATCGGATCTGAATTTGCACAATTCTATCAAACAATCGGAACAAAAGTAACGTTAGTGGAATACTTGCCCAATATCGTGCCGCTTGAAGATACGGATGTATCCGCTTTATTAAACCGGTCGTTTCGTAAGTTAGGTATGAAAGTGATGACGGATGCCGCCGTCGAAAGCGTAACCATAGAGAACGAACAATGTCAATGCAACGTTAAAACCAAAAAAGGTACAGAGGTGATTACTGTGGATGTCGTGCTGTCTGCCGCAGGTGTAACACCTAATTTGGAAGAGATAGGACTTGAGGAATGTGGTATCGCTTTGGAGAAAGGAAAAATCAAGGTGGACGACAATTATCAAACAAATCAATTGGGCTATTACGCTATTGGCGATAGTATCCTGACACCGGCATTGGCGCATGTTGCCTCACGTGAAGCGATGGTGTGCGTTGAAAAAATAGCGGGACTGACACCCCATCCTATTAACTATAATGCAATTCCAAGTTGTATCTATACCACGCCGGAAATAGCCTCGGTAGGTCTTTCTGAGCAGAAAGCCATCAGCGCGGGCTATGAGGTTAAAGTAGGGAAATTCCCTTATACGGCTTCGGGTAAGGCAACGGCAAGCGGTAACCGCGATGGTTTTGTCAAAGTGGTTTTTGATGCCGCCACAAATATGCTTTTGGGCTGTTCTATGGTGGGCGAACATACCACAGAAATGCTCACGGAAGCAACGATGGCTATCGAACGCAAAGTATCGGCACACGAAATTTTGTCAATCGTACATCCGCATCCTACGATGTCGGAAGGCTTCATGGAGGCTGTCGCCGCCGCTTATAATGAGGCAATACACGTTTAGAATTGAGGGTGGAGAGTGAAGGGTGGAGTTGGTCGTTTCGACTACGCTCAACGACCGACACAACGACCGACAGCGTACCGATCCCTCTATTAAAGTCCTCTGAAAGGGGCAAATCAATAGCGTAGGGCAAAACGCCCTACGAAAGGATGGCTATTTATCATCCATCAGGCTGAAAGCCTGACATCCGATAGATTTCGCTCTTTCAGAGCGTTTTATTCATTATTTAGTTTCGGCATAGTAGATTTTGCGTTAAACGAAGAAGTTTGTAGAGGCGTAAAAATGCAAACTGTTTGAGCAGGCGTAGCCTGTGAGTTTTTGCATTTTAGCCTCGTAAAACTGCGTAGTAGCAA
>BNXT01000345.1 GCA_025999775.1 Bacteroidia bacterium
TATCCGTCCGTCTTTGATAAAATCAAGCGGAATTTTTTCCGAACATAATTTTCCATCTTTCAAGTAATTGACTTCCAATTTTGGACTCATAGAGCAGCCTGCAAACAACAATGTAGCACTTACAATCAATAGAATCTTAATTCTTTGCATTTTTTCCTTTCGAACAATTTATAGTTTATGTAATATTCAAATTTGCACTTCGTTGTCTAACTGTATGTTGTCGCCCGCTTGCGTGCAACTCATAAATATACACAAAGATACAACTTTATTTTCAATTAGCCAAGCATTTTTGAAAAAACATCAACATTTTACAGAACCCTACTAAAACTGCCATAGCGTGCTCCTGTTTTCCGCATTGGTACACCCAAAGTTATTTTTTTGCAGTCCATCGGACGACCAAGTCATAGAGTTGTCGTTGCTTACAGTCCATATTCTTCTAATTCTTTTCTTGTTTTTGAGGGCGGTAAAAAGTTTTCGCTGCTAATCACGGACTTTCCGGTTTCAGATTCTAATTCTTTGCGAGCATTTTTTGCTACGGCTCCCCCTTTTTTACTTGATTTGGCATTTTGAAAGAAACCTTTTGCCTGTTCGCTTTCAGCGATTTGACGGGTAGATAATTCGGCTAATGCGGTAAAAATCAATTCGGCTTCAGACATGTGGTCACGCAAATTCTGAGACTTCAGGTTTTTTAGTGTTTTATGTTCTTTTACCGTCAATCCTGTCCATTCCTGATGAATGATATTGGTGAGTGCTGCAAATTCATTTTGCTCTTTAACTCCCGAGTCTTTCCAATAATCGGTCAGTTTGTTTCGTGTTTCCTGACCGGTCATGCGTTGTTGAATCCACTTCTCACTGCGTCCGAGTTTATGCCAATTGTCTCTGGCACGGTCAATACTTTGTTCCGGGTCAATAGTTTCCTGTATTCTTTCGTAACCTACTTTTGCCAACCATTGTTTAAACGGTTCTGCTTTAGGAGAAGGAATGGATTGAATGATACGCAAAAGAGCTTGAACGGTTGCACAATCGGTATTATAATTCTTACCATCAGACGACATCATTTTCAGTTGTCGACAAATTGTCGACAACTCAATTCCATCTTCGAGTGTTACCCGTTGTTTCATTTTAAACCAGTAATCCCGCGGATTGGAACTTTCTGTTAATACCGCCACTACATCTGTTACCGAAAAATACCATTTTTCGGACTGTTCGTCCCAATGGGTGCGAATCTGTTTTTCTTCAAATAATTTAATTGCAGTTTCTTTCGTCATAGTTTTTCTAAGTCATATTCGTAGTGTCCAACATCATTTTTGTCAGCAGATATTTTTAGTTTTTTTCCGTTAAACGTGTAGTCATATTGCCCGTTAAGTATTAAGTTCCCGTCAAAGTCAGCATGCCAAAAATTTTCGTCATTAAACGTTATTTTGTTGTTGTCAAAAGAAAAAGTCCCTGAGCCACCAGCAGGAATTCTATTTGAATTTCCAGAACAAGAAAAATTACCGTTCTCCAAATTTAATGTTGTTTGACCGGTTCGTGTCCCTGATCTATAAATTACAGTAAACGTTCCTTTGTACGTTCCGTTTTCGATGTTTAAGTTATCCCTGTCGCAGCCTAACAAAAGTGTTGCGATGGAAAAAATTGCCAGTATTAAAATTTTTGTTCGCATAATTCTATTTTTTCTGTTAACGTTTTGTGGTCGGTGTTATTGCACCCAACTCATAAACAT
>BNXT01000346.1 GCA_025999775.1 Bacteroidia bacterium
GTAGAAGCCAATAAAGTAGTCAAAATTTTTGTAAAAATTGGTTTCTATTATTGTATCGGCATAAGTCAATGTTTTGTTATTTCCGTTTGCTACAGCAATGGTATTTCCCAAAGGCGTATATACGTCTTCCGACACCTGTCGTCTGTAAACATAAAATTTTCCGGTTAAATTATTGGGATTGCTGTAAGTCCAAGAGAGGGTAACTTTGTTAGTCCACTGGTCGAAAGCGTCATCAGGATTTGTCGTTACTACCGGTTTAGGTTTCCATTTTGCATACAGTGTTGTGTTGGTAATAATCGTAGGCGAGGCAGCTACTGTACCCTCCGCTGTAATTATTTGCGTTTTGTCACCAGTGTAATAACCCTCGAAAGTACAGTCTGTTCGTGTAGGAAGCGTAATTTTTAAATTTGAAATGAAAGCGCCATTTTCTGTTAAAGACCAGCCTTGATCATATTTTTCATAAATAGTAGAAGTTGCCTCGCTGATGCTTTGACGCTCAAGATTTATGGTGTAGGTGATTGGTGTCCATTTGGCGTACAGCGTAACACTTCCATTGTTAGTTGTAGTCAAATTGCTAACTGATTGACCATCGGAATAAACTACCGACCCGTCTGCACTTGTTGCCCAACCTGCAAAAGTGTAACCTGTTCTTGTATATCTGTTTGTTGTCAGATAGTATTCTGTATTGTAGGCAAGATTTCTTGCCTCTATGCGGCCGCCTGTGTTGCCGTTGCCATTGTAAAATAAGGTGTAGAGGTTTGGTGTCCATTTGGCGTAAAGCGTAACTGTTCCACCATTAGTTGTAGTCAAATTGCTAACTGATTGCTGATTGGTATAAACTCCCGGCCCGTCTGCACTTGTTGCCCAACCTGCAAAAGTGTAACCTGTTCTTGTAAATCCGTTTGCTGTTAGATTTTTTGCATCACCGTAGGTATGAGCGCTTGATGCGGTACTGCCGCCTATGTTGCCGTTGCCATTGTAAGATACGGTGTAGGTTGCCACTTTCCTGTACTTAAAAGCATAATAAACGTTCTGTACATTATTCCCAGATACCCTTACAAAATAATTGCCGGGAGAAAGAACAACGCCAATAGAATTTCCTTCAGTCATATATCCACCACCGGAGGAATTTAATATCCAAAGTTTCGCACTCCCAAAAGACTCTGTAAATTCAAATTGGTAGGTATCATAGCCGCTTCCTGTGGCCTGAAAAGAGTAAGTGTCATCTTGATCGGAGTATCCAGCCTTCGATGTATAACTGCCAAGACTGTGCCTTGCTATTGTTTGCCACGAAATTGTTATGGGTGAAAGGGCTCCGTTTTCAGCCGTGATAGCATACCCCGCTATCGGCAGTCCGCAGAACAAGAGTAATGCTATTACCGGTAATAAGAAAGTTTTTCTGACTGACGCTGTTTTTGAAATGGGTTCCGTCTCCATTGCGCCGCTACGATAAGCGCCTGCTGCTGTTACTAAAACTTTACTGCTCATAAACTATGTATTTTAAAATTGTTATTCATTTTTTGTTCTGATTTTCAAAAATTTGGACAAAAAAATAGCGTGGAAACAACCTGTCTGATAATCAGGTTTCCACGCCTCTACGTCCAACAAGTTACTCCACGCCGTATAACACGGCGTTTACTAACTTATTCTTGACGTAGACCCATTATTATGGGATTATTGTGGAAAATGATTATCAAGAATAGCAGCAAACCGCTATTTTAA
>BNXT01000347.1 GCA_025999775.1 Bacteroidia bacterium
CCAAAATCGGACAGGAAGACCAGAATGTTAAGTATGCGGATTTTGCGGCAAAATCAACGGAAGCGACGGTTACGTTCAGTAAGGGCGACGGTTATTACGCTTTCGATGAATACAATGCTGCCTACGAAAAGTCGTTATTGATACGCAACAAATACGAAAAGTTTGGCGATAACTATGTGCCATATAAGTTAATCCCGACGGGCAAAAGCGATGTAGTAAGTGCGAAATTAACGCAGCAAAAAAACATCAGGGATTTTGAGCCAAAGAACGTGCTATTTGCAACGCCCAAAGGGACGGTATTCACAAATACTTACAATGCTTCGGATAGCACGTATGCAATCAATCTGAGTAGCGGCGAGGCAGGCGACGGGATGGAGGTTTTTGCGCTGTACAAGATAGGCAGTAACAAGTATCTGAACTTCGGAAAACTCGTTGTTTACAGCTATCTGGAGCATACACATAAAGTGGTGCTCGTTTCTGTGAATGGCGCAGCAATCGACAAATCAGCAATTGAGGAAAAAATAAACGAAGTTTACAATCCTGTTGGCGAGGCATGGAGTGTAGAAGTGGATGGTGATTTTGAGTATGCGGGCAGCGCTAACTTTTTTGCAGGCAATAGTGGGCTTTTGAGCACTTACACACAAGAGATGAAAGACCTGCAAACAGCGTATTCGGAGTGGCTAACATCGAATAATAAAACGCTTGATAATACATCAACCTATTTGTTTTTCTTCGACAGGGAAACAGCAGACCGAGGCAACCGCAACATCAACGGCTTTATGCCACGCGACAAACAGTTTGGATACATCTTCACGCAAGGGTTCAGCAATGAAACTATCCTATCTATCGCTGTTGCGCATGAGTTAGGACACGGCTATTTTAGCCTCAAACATCCCTTCGATAACGACTACGGTTTGATGCAAAACCAGCTCAACGAAAACCTGATGGACTACGGCAATGGCACGCACCTTGCCAAGTGGCAATGGGACATCATCAAAGACCCGGGCTTAGTGAACAGGCTGTTTGAGAAGGATGGGGATGCGATGTTAGCGGGTGATGTACTTGATAAATATAATTACTCGCCATACAGATTTCTTTGTAAATTCTTTGATGACGAGCCGCGTCATGATATTGTGCACAGTAATAAGAAAGTTGCAATAGACCCTGGACATGGAGACCATAATAATGATAACAAACAAATAGACCCAGGTGCTGTATCTGGAATGGATTATGAAAAAGATCTTGCGCTAAAAATATCATTATCTGTAAGAGACAGATTAATGGAACGAGGTGTATCAACGCTAATGACAAGAGTGAGTGATACTATTGTAGCCGGTAAACAATTAGCATGGCGTGTTACAATGGCACATAAAGATAGCTGTGATATTTTTGTGAGCATCCATCTTAATGCTATTAAAAACAATCCTATTCCAAATGGTTTTTCAGTTTATTACAAGAAAAACCAAGAAAAGAGCAAACAATTAGCCATAAGTATAAAAAATAGTCAGACCACTATGTTGCCAAAAAATAATGGATTAACTACTGCTGATTTTCAAGTTTTACGGGATTTTCAAGGTGAAGCCGCTGTTTTAGTAGAAGTCGGATTTATTTCTAACCCGCAAGACTTAGAACGTATAAAAGATAATTATAGAAAAATTGGTAGAGAAATAGCAGATGGAATTTGTAATTATTTAAAGAAATAGATATGAAAAAAAATTATG
>BNXT01000348.1 GCA_025999775.1 Bacteroidia bacterium
CTCGTGTAGGGACGTTTTGCTCCGTCTTCACTGCGTGGAGTGTAAGGTCTATCCGTCCGTGGGGCGCGGTCAGAATGGAAATTATCGCGCTTTTCAAATGTTCTTGTCGGTCTGTCGCCTCCATCTTCGCTACGTCTCGTGTAAGGACGTTTTGCGCCATCTTCGCTGCGTCTTATGTAGGGACGTTTTGCTCCGTCTTCGCTGCGTCTTGTGTAGGGACGTTTTGCTCCGTCTTCGCTGCGTCTTGTGTAGGGACGTTTTGCTCCGTCTTCGCCACGCGGAGTATAAGGTCTATCCGTCCTTGGGGCGCGGTCGGAATGGAAATTATCGCGTTTTTCAAATGTTCTTGTCGGGCTGTCGCCTCCGTCTTCGCCACGTCTTGTATAAGGACGTTTTGCGCCGTCTTCGCTGCGTCTCGTGTAGGGACGCTTTGCGCCGTCTTCGCTACGTCTTGTATAAAGACGCTTTGCGCCATCTTCGCTACGTCTCGTGTAGGGACGTTTTGCGCCGTCTTCGCCACGCGGAGTATAAGGTCTATCCGTACGTGGGGCGCGGTCGGAATGGAAATTATCGCGCTTTTCAAATGTTCTTGCCGGTCTGTCGCCACCGGTATGTTCGTCATCCCGCTTTTTATAGGCGGGTCTTCCTGTACCGGACGCTGTGCGTTTAGCGCTGTAACTATCTTTTGAACCGTACCTATCGCTTTTGCCCGATGTCGTGCTTCGTCTTGAGGTTTGAGGTTTGCGAGAGGAACGTTCTGATCTGTATTCCATACTATAAGATTTACGCACAAGCAGGATTCAGATTGGGCATACCTATTACAGCAAAATATAAAAGCGTAGGTACTTATACTAACACCGCCTATTTTCCTGATTTCGGTTCAACGCTGGATGTTATTCCGGAAAGAAACTATTCAGGCGCAAGCGACTTTAAAACGAATATGACGGTTACTGCCTCTGTGGAAGTGGGCGTTAAAAAAGAGTTTTTTGGAAATTTACCAATATATGCCGGTATCTATTTTGATTATGGCTTAAATGATGTTCGCCAAACAGTCGGTAAGAATTTCATGGTTAGAGACGGCGACGTGGAAGACGGCTTATTCAATGCCAATGGCATATTGGCATCCAATAGGGCGCCGGATCAAAAATTTGTTAATAAAGTAGTCCCCATGGCGGTTGGTATTAAGCTACGCGTGGCTTTGGGTCAAGGTAGCTCAACGAAGATTGAAGAAGGCTTTGAATTGCCGGTATCGGCAGCGCTGCAACCGGTTCCAATTACAAAAATTGACACCGTGTATATTGTTCAACAACACCATGATACAGTGATAGTAACAGTGCCGGCTGACGGCTCTCAAGGCTCACCGCTTGCGGGCGGCACGGGCACGGATGGCAGCAACGCTAATGTACCGTTCACCTCACAACCCGGCAGCAGTGATAATGTACCCTTCGCCTCACAACCCGGCAGCGATGCTAATGTACCCTTCGCCGCACAACCCGGCAGCAATGCTAATGTACCTTTCGCCGCACAATCGCCAACGAACTTCCCGATGGTCGATGCTAATGGCAATCCGATAGTGAATAACCTCAGTCCGACGCCTTATGTGCCTTTCGCTCCTTTGTCAATGAGTGTACTCATCCTACACGGTTATCCAATTGACGGCACACTATTAACCTACGACAATATCATGCTCATTGATGCAATCA
>BNXT01000349.1 GCA_025999775.1 Bacteroidia bacterium
CCGGATAACATCGGTAAGGCTATTCATAAAGCCGCTAATGATAAAAAAATTAAAGCCATCGTTTTGCGTGTTAATTCGCCGGGCGGTAGCGCTTTAGCATCCGATATTATCCTCAACGAAATCAAATTCGCTAAAGAAAAGAAACCTGTCGTCGTAAGTTTTGGCAATGTTGCCGCTTCGGGAGGCTACTATATCTCTTGCGCTGCTAATTATATCTTCGCAAGTCCGAATACGATTACCGGCTCTATCGGCGTCTTTGGAACAATACCTAACGCTGAAAAATTGACTAATAACACTTTAGGTTTACGTTTTGACCATGTTAAGACCAATGCAAACTCGGATTTTCTGGCAACACACCGTCCAATGAACGATTTTGAGAAACAGAAAATGCAGGCTATGGTTGAACAGACTTATGATGTGTTCATTACCCATGTTTCGGACGGACGCAATGTAAGTAAAGCGCGTGTTGATTCAATAGGTCAAGGACGTGTATGGTGTGGTTCAGATGCTAAAAACATTGGCTTGATAGATGAGTTTGGCGGTTTACAGGATGCCATTGACAAAGCCGCAGAATTAGCCCAAATAGAGACCTACAAAATCGTCAATCTGCCGAAAACAAAAGACGTACTTACACAATTGATGGAATCGTTTGGCAGTACCAAAATGAACATACTCAAACAACAGATGGGCGAATACTACGAGATCTACTCCTTAACGCAGATCCTAAGCCAACATAGCGGAGTACAAGCTCGACTGCCCTTCTTTGTAACGAATGAGTAAAACATATCGGGGAAATAGCCATGCAAAACGTTAAACCGCGGCGTTGTCCATGGAGCGATAGCGGCGACATTCTTATGCGCGACTACCATGACACCCAGTGGGGAAAACCTTGCCATGACGAGCGCAAACTATTTGAATTGCTAATTTTAGATAACGCACAGGCGGGACTGTCTTGGTCGTGCATCCTGCACAAACAAGAAAATTATCGCGCCGCATTTGACAATTGGAACATCGAAAAAATCGCCGCTTATGATGAACACAAAGTGGCGGAACTACTGCAAAACCCCGGCATCATCCGAAATAGGATGAAAATAGCCGCAACCATCACCAATGCACAGATTGTTTTGCAACTTGGCGGTTTGGATAAATTTCTGTGGAACTATGTGGACGGCAAGCCGATCATCAACCACTGGGAGCATCAAGAAGATATACCTGCAACCTCAACTTTATCTGACCAAATCAGCAAGGATATGAAAAAGTTAGGGTTTAAATTTGTGGGCAGCACGATTGTATATGCTTATTTGCAAAGCATCGGAATAATTAACGACCACGTTACGTGGTGCGATTTCAGGGGATAGGTCGTTTTGACTACGCTCAACGACCGACAATCTCCGTAGAGACGTAACATGTTACGTCTCTACAATGCGATACAACTTCGCCAAAAAAATGTTCGTGATTTTTGGTACAGACGGTTATAAAATACGCGCCATCATTGTAATCGTGCCATTTTGCACGCGCCGATGGTATGCGGTATTTGTTATGATATTTTTCGTTTATTATTTTCATCTTTGTGAGGCTGTCTCAAAAGTTTTTTTTGATAAACCATTTGGTTAAACGGCAATAATTTTGTATTTTTGTAGCAGTAATTTAATCCTATAGATTATGTC
Source organism: Bacteroidia bacterium (assembly GCA_025999775.1). Classification (GTDB taxonomy): domain Bacteria; phylum Bacteroidota; class Bacteroidia; order Bacteroidales; family P3; genus BNXT01. The sequence continues at coordinate 1,668 of BNXT01000349.1, forward strand.
AAAGAAAAGTTTTAAGGAGTATGTTCAAGGT
>BNXT01000350.1 GCA_025999775.1 Bacteroidia bacterium
ACGCTCCAATTCATCGCTCTCGTTGGGCGAATGGATAGCATCGCTCTCAAGCCCAAAACCCATCAAGATGGATTTAATACCTAATACACGTTCAAAAGTAGAGATAATCGGAATACTGCCGCCACTGCGCGTGGGTATAGGCTTTTTGCCAAATACTTGCTGATACGCTTGTTCAGCGGCTTGGTATGCCGGCATATCAATAGGCGACACGTATGCTTGTCCGCCATGGAGATACTGTACGTTGACTTGAACACTCTTGGGGGCAATACTCTTGAAGTAGTTCTCAAAAAGTTCAGCAATTTTCACACTATCCTGATTGGGTACTAACCGCATGGATACTTTGGCTTTGGCAACGGACGGTAGTACGGTTTTAGCGCCTTCGCCGGTATAGCCTGACCAAATACCGTTAATATCCAAAGCCGGACGAATACCGGTACGCTCAATGGTGCTGAAGCCTTTTTCGCCCCATTCGGTAGCAATGTTTAAGTTCTTGTTGTAGTTCTCTTGTGAAAAGGGCGCCTGCGCCATGGAGTTGCGCTCGGAATCGGAAATCTCAATAACATCATCGTAAAAATGCGGAATGGTGATATGGTTATTTTCATCAAACAAGGAAGCAAGCATCTTAGTAAGGACAACGGCGGGATTTGCCACAGCGCCGCCAAAGATTCCCGAATGTAGATCTTTATTAGGACCCACCACTTCTATTTCGACATAACTTAAACCTCGTAACCCGACCGTAATAGAGGGTGTATCATTAGCAATCATGCTGGTATCAGACACTAATATGACATCCGCTTTGAGTAGGTCTTTTTGTTGTGCACACCATTGCGTCAATGCGGTCGAACCAATTTCCTCTTCCCCTTCAAACATAAATTTCACGTTACACGGAAGTTGGTTGGTTTTAACCATAAACTCGAAGGCTTTGGCGTGCATGAAAGACTGCCCTTTATCGTCGTTAGCGCCACGACAATAGATCTTACCGTCAATGATAGTAGGTTCAAAAGGCGCTGTTTTCCACAGTTCTATAGGATCTACGGGCATCACGTCATAGTGCCCATATACCAAGACGGTTTTTAATTTGGGGTCGATGATTTTTTCGCCGTAAACGACCGGATTTCCGGTGGTTGGCATGACCTCCGCTTTATCGGCGCCAGCATCTAAAAGAAGTTTTTTCCAATATTCGGCACAAGCTTGAATATCTTCGGGCTTGCCGCCGGAACTGATGGAGGGAATACGCAACAGCCCGAAAAGTTCGGACAGAAAGCGTTCTTTGTTTTGTTCAATGTAGGATTTTAGATTTTCCATAAGATAGTTATTCTACAGGTGTTTCGGACTGTTGACCACCGCTAGCGGGTGTAGCTGGCATCTGTGGCATCGGAGCATAGTCATCCTCTTCAACGGTGATACCGGATTTGTAGCCGGTGTCGGTCTGACGATCACGTGGAATGGAATAAGCCGAGAAAATGCTAAATACACACAAGGCAATAGCCAATGTCCAAGTGGCTTTTTCCAGAAAATCGGTCGTCCGGCGTGCACCCATAATTTGATTGCCACCACCAAAGGTTTGGGATAACCCACCACCCTTGGGATTTTGTACCAATACTGCAACGCCAAGCAACAGGCAACAGATAAAAATCAAAACAGAAAATGTGATGTAAAGAGCCATGATAGTGTTTTTAGATGATCAATTTAATAAGA
>BNXT01000351.1 GCA_025999775.1 Bacteroidia bacterium
TCAATTCTCCCCTATCAATTCTCAATTGTTCATATCACGAGCGTAGCGAAGTGATATTTTACCGCTAAAAATCGTCGCACAAAACCCTGCAGCTTGCGCAGGGGTGTGCGACTGTTATTTTTAGCAAGCATTTTTCTTTTGGTTCGTTTTCTTTTGTTGCCACAAAAGAAAATGAACAATAAAAATGTGTTAAGACCATAGTAGAAGAAATTTCTTAGCACCTCAAACTATTTTTTAACCCAAAAAAGAGTTACCCAAGTTTTGTGGTTTTAAAAAAAATGCGTAACTTTGCAGAAGAAATTGAATGTATGCCAATGATATCTGTATTCTTGGGTTTGATAATCCGAATGTTCTACAAAGAACATAATCCGCCGCATATTCATGTAGCGTACCAAGGAAACGAAGCTATTGTAAATATTTTAGATGGTACAGTTATGGGAGGAAAGCTATCTGATAGAAACAATCGCCTTATTCAAGCATGGATAGAATTGCACAGAGACGAATTGATAGCAAATTGGGAGTTATGCAGAGATGGAATAGAGCCTATTCGGATACCACCATTACAATAATACAAAATGTCTTACACGAGAGTAAAAATAGTTGAACCGCAAGATAATTACGTTTTGTTGCTAACGTTTGACAATAATGAATGTCGCGAATTAGATATGAAACCCTACCTAGATGATGGGCCTATATTTCAAGCGCTAAAAGATCCTGTATTGTTTAAAACTGCTCGACTATGTGCTCATACTGTTGCGTGGGCAAATAATGCAGATATTGCTCCGGAAAGAATTTACGAGATGTGCCTATAATTGAGGTTGTATCGAAAGTATACTCTCTGCCGCACCGCCTTTTGACTACGCTCAAATGTCTGAACCAAGATTCGTAGGATTTGAACAATGAACAATATGAAAGATTATTTAACTTTGACAATTTTGCTTTGTTCATTTTTAACATTGAACGGACAAGAAGTTTCAAGAGCTGAAATGAAAAACAAACCAGCCAATCTTGAAGAGGCAGTTATTCAATTAACGAAAATTTTGCCCGACACGACACAACAAGAAATACTTTCAATGACGGAAGAAAAATTTCTGGAAGGTTCTCATTTTGGATTAGGAATGTGGATTAGAAATAATTGGGGACTTTGGCGTGGCGGAAAATTAGCAAAAGACTTTAATGCCAAAGGAATTTTCCACCCTGATGATATGTCGGGAATTATACTCAAATGTTATTATCGACAACTTCATAATCAAGATTGGAAATTAGATGAGCAAATCGCGTTCTATCAAAATTATTGGAAAAGGAGACAAGAGTACCAATATCGTCTGGAAAATAACACGGCATTTGCTCAACAAGAAAAAAATAACTATGAAAGTTCCATCCGCGAAGAAAACGAAAAATTAAAAATGGAGTTTCCTATTGATGCGAGAGTAAAAGTATGGGTTGACCATTCAGACTTTGCTTTACGAACTCAAATTATTGGAGAAGTTGTAGATTGGCGAGTAACGGTTTCAAAAGGCGGACATTTGGGATATTCTCGAAAAGGACCTGAAATTAACAACGAATATTTGGAAGCAAAAGTGAGAGTGATAGAATATATGAATATTAAAAAGAAAAAGAGAATTGAGCGTTATAACAAGATGAAAGATAATGAGTTGTGGGTAAGTGTAGGTTTAATGAGTAAAATAGAAGAATAAA
>BNXT01000352.1 GCA_025999775.1 Bacteroidia bacterium
GTTTTATAGTTCTGGTACATACTTAGAATTAATCCGTCGGCAAGTCCGAATTTAGGGACAAGGATGGTTTGGGATTGGATACTTTCCAAGATACGAATGAAGATAGAAGCAGCTGGTACAATGACGTCCGCACGGTCGGCACGCAGATTGTACGCTCGCATACGTCCATCAACGTCTAAAACGCACAGACTCTTGTAGCCCGCTTTCAATTGTTTGAGCGTAATAATTTTTCGATCTTTATCGCCAAAGAGTTTATTGATTTTATTGATATTTCCGCCTGAACCTATACATTGAATATTCTTTATATCAGCGGTGTGGTTTGCAATCCAGCTTAACATCGCTTCAAATTCCGCGCCGGCTTCCGGACTATTGAGATCGCGCAAAGTACCAAGATTAAATGAAGCGGCATTCAGAAACTGATTTTTGTAAGTAACCGATAATTCGGTACTACCGCCACCTACATCAATAAACAGTAGGGCATCGGTGAACAACATGGCGTTAAACTCACCGGCATTACGGATAATATCGGCTTCTTCTTGTCCGGAAATGATGCGTACATCCAATCCTATATTCGTCTTTATACGCTGAATAATGGCATTGCCGTTTTTAGTATCACGCATGGCGGAAGTTGCGCAGGCAACGTAGGCTACGGAATCATTCACTTCAATAAGTGTTTTGAAGGCGGATAGAGTTTGAAGCAACTTGTCTTCACGTTCAGGCGATATTTGACCTGTACTAAAGACATCTTCGCCAAGACGTATCGGCACGCGCACAAAGGAACCTCGTAAGAGATTTAACTTCCCTTTTTCGGTCTCAAAAACCGTCGCACACAAAAGGCGAATCGCATTAGAACCAATATCAATTGCGGAAAATATCATAGTTTAAAGGGGTTAGTTAGAAATGCTGATCTCCGTTTTGGCACGGTCATAACTGACTTCTTCGTCTTTTTTGTACACAATGGTAACATAAAGTTGTCCGTTTTCATCGTATTTTTTCCATATACCATTACGTTTACCCATAGAATACGCACCTTCTTCCAAAATCTTACCATTCTCTTGATAGTAAATATGTCGTCCATTAGGAATACCATCAAGATATGAACCTTCAAAACTAATCTGCTTGCGGTTTTGAGAAGTGTAAGTAACCCAACGTCCTTGACGTTCGTTTCGGCGATAGCGCCCTTCCGACAGTTCTACACCGCTGGTTTCAAACCATTGACCTTGTTTATCGTCTTCAATATATTTACCTTTCGCAATAATCGTACCGTCTTCGCTGTATTCGATATACTCTCCATCTAAGAGATTGTTTTCATAATTTTGGGACGTATGAATAGCGCCATTTTCGTAGTACCACAGCCATTCTCCTTGAAAATTCCCTTGGCTATTGAAACTCCCTTCTTGTTCGAGCTGTCCCGAAGGAAAGTAATATTTCCATACGCCGACTTTTTTACCATTGCGATAGCGCCCTTCGGCTTTTACATTGCCTTCGGGATAGAAGGTTTTCCAGTTATCTTGCTGCTGTCCATGGTCATCAACGACGCCTTGTGCAACGGGCTTGCCTGCTTCAAAAACATAGCCTTTGATAATATTCCCTTGTTCGTCGTATTCGCGTGCAATGCCTTCCGGTACGCCATTACGATAAATAACACTCAGCTTAGGCTTCCCATTCGGGTGATAATTAGTTTTAACCTCAA
>BNXT01000353.1 GCA_025999775.1 Bacteroidia bacterium
TTTATTCATACTTTATCTTTTGTCTTGATACAAAAGATAAGTAACAAAAGAAAAAATCTACTATGCCATAACTAAATAATGAATAATGTGGGGAATTTCTACATTTCTAAATTCCTAAATTTTTCAATTCACTCCACACTCAATTCTATTGTGCTTCCGGATGGTAGTTTTTGTGCGGTTTACGCGGTTTTCGTTCTTTTATGCGGCGTCTTTTTATCGGTTTTATGTCCAATGAATCCGGAATATATGTTATTTGTGCGATAAGCTCTTCAAAACATTCTTGAATAACGTCTTTATCAGGAACATGACCGGAATAAACCAACGGTGCAAGGGCTTGCTCATACGCAGGGTATAATTGTTCCCACAAGGTCTTAAAGTTGAGTATTAACGGCGTTTTACATGGTTCAAACGACACCCAGCCCTGTGGTTCAACGTAAATATGCTTATTCAGCACAAAAATTATAGTGTAATCCGCTTTAAAGTTTTGTGATTGCACGTAACGAGCACAATCTTCATTACAGAACAGCTCAAAAATATCATAAAAATACCGAATATACTGTGTTAACAATGGAATAGCGTCGGTAGCACAAGATAGACGTGATAACATTGCCATTTTTCCACGGAGTATTCGACAAGGCTCTACTACATACACTTCAAATGGTAAGATATTGTAACCGATCATTGTTTCTGTTGCATGTATTTTGTCTAAAAAATCTCCAATCAAGCACGAAATTGGCTGTATTTGATAAGAATGTCCTATTCCTATCGGTTTAATATCTACAACTATGCGCTCTTCTTTATTCTTCTTTTTACCTAACGAACAAGGCTCCATCGTTATTAACGGAAATTGGACATTTTCGTGTTTGTATTCTATTTTCTTGACTGAAAGATCATCTGCCACGATACTATCTAATATACGATGATGCATCCATTCGATACCATCCAATGTCAAATTGTCGTTAATGGTCAGTATATCCAAATGGTCAGAAACCCGATTGCTAATTCTGTAAGCCACGGATAGTGCAAAAGCGCCAGTTAACACAACTAAGTCATTTTGTGAAGACAATGCTATACGGTTTAACATTAACGTCATCCAATAGTCTAATTCAACAAACTTTGCAGAAATGCGAAAATTGTCGGACGTTTGTTTTATTAACTGCTGAAACATTACTTTATCTTTATGCAATGTCATCGGCATTTGCTTACTACTGTTAATTATTGATTCCATAGCTTACTTCTTTTGTTGTTCTACGACAGTGCAAAATTATAAACAATCTTTAACACAATTAACACTATAATGTTAATTTTTGTTAAAATTATTGAACTTACTTGGTTGACCAACCTGGATTCGAACCAAGACTGACAGATTCAGAGACTGGAGTGCTACCGTTACACCATTGGTCAAAGTCGTTGAAACAAAGAGCTATGGCACATGCAACGTGCCATAACAAGGGTGCAAAGTTACGTTTTTTTTTGGGATGTACAAAATAATTTTAGTAAAAGATTTTGTCAATTCAAAAAAAAATCCTAACTTTGTGGTTTCAATTGCACGATGTAACGCCTTCATTGGTTTTACAAAGTGTTACGGTCCGTTCGTCTAGAGGCCTAGGACATCAGGTTTTCATCCTGGAGATCAGGGGTTCAAATCCCCTACGGACTACGAAATGTATATTGTAGATATAGAAAAATT
>BNXT01000354.1 GCA_025999775.1 Bacteroidia bacterium
ATCGACAACGCTCCTGAAGAAAAAGAACGCGGTATTACTATTAACACTGCACACATCGAGTATGAAACTGAAAAACGCCACTATGCACACGTGGACTGTCCGGGTCACGCTGACTATGTGAAGAACATGGTTACTGGCGCTGCACAGATGGACGGCGCTATCTTGGTAGTAGCTGCTACCGATGGGCCGATGCCTCAAACACGTGAGCACATCCTGCTCGCACGTCAGGTAGGCGTACCTCGCATTGTCGTGTTTATGAACAAAGTTGACCTCGTAGATGACGCAGAATTGTTAGACCTCGTGGAAATGGAAATCCGCGACCTCCTGACGTTCTACAAATTTGACGGCAACAACACACCTATCATCCGTGGCTCTGCACTTGGTGGATTGAACTTGGTACCCGAATGGTCGGAAAAAATCATGGAACTGATGGACGCTGTAGATACCTACATCGAAATGCCGGTTCGTGATATTGATAAAGACTTTTTGATGCCCGTAGAAGATGTGTTCTCTATCACCGGTCGTGGTACCGTAGCTACAGGACGTATTGAAACAGGCGTTATCAACTCCAGCGACCCTGTCGATATTATTGGTATGGGCGCCGAAAAACTTAAATCCGTCGTTACCGGTGTCGAAATGTTCCGCAAGATTTTAGACCGTGGCGAAGCCGGCGACAACGTTGGTTTGTTGCTCCGTGGTATTGATAAAACAGATATCTGCCGTGGTATGGTTATCGCTAAACCGGGTTCAGTGAAACCTCACAAACACTTCAAAGGCGAAGTGTATATCTTGAAAAAAGAAGAAGGCGGTCGTCATACGCCATTCCACAACAAATATCGTCCGCAATTCTACTTCCGTACAACGGATGTTACGGGCGAAATCACGTTGCCGACTGGTGTAGAAATGGTCATGCCGGGTGATAACCTCACTATTGATGTTATGCTGATTTCTGAAATCGCGATGAGTAAGAACCTGCGCTTCGCTATTCGTGAAGGCGGTCGTACCGTAGGTGCAGGTCAGGTAACGGAAATCCTTGACTAATTCAATGCCCTTTTTGTGGTAAAATGAAGGGACGCTCTACAGCGTCCCTCCTTATAGGGGTGTAGTTTAATGGCAGAATAGCGGTCTCCAAAACCGGTGATGGGAGTTCGATTCTCTCCACCCCTGCCAAGCGCAATTGTCTGAACCAGAATTGGAACAATGAATAATTTTCAGGTCGTCATTGCGGGCTTGAACCGCAATCCCCTGTGAGGTGCACCGTGCTGTTACGATAGTAGAGACGTAGCATGCTACGTCTCTACGGTCAATTGTCTGAATCAGGATTTACAAGATTTTAGGATTTGCAGGATAAGAAAATAATGAATAATGAACAATGGATTTTTGAGGCGCTATTCATGTCCCGTTAGGGACAAAATGTTGGTAGAAAACGTACCATTCTTGCCTCTAAATCCCGTAGGGATGGCATGTAAATCAGCTATTCTAACGGTTTTTACAGGTCATCCCTACGGGATTTTCTTTTGATGACAACGATTTTTCTACCAACATCACCTCCCTAACGGGAGATTTCATTTGTTCCACTCTCCATATATTGTTCATTATTCATATCACGAGCGTAGCGAAGTGATATGAACAATTGAGAATTGAGAGTGGAGAATTGAGAGTGGAGAATTGAGAGTGGAGAATTGAGAGT
>BNXT01000355.1 GCA_025999775.1 Bacteroidia bacterium
CCATTTGATAACGCCCAACGGTACTGTCAATATCCATACGTATCTGATCTTTGGAAAAATCAAAATAGCCGCAGTTTTGTAAAAAATAAAACAGTCGTGAACGTTCGTTATTGAGTTCTTGCAAATTGTATTGCTTGCCTTGTTGGATAGGTAGTTTCCATGACGATAGACTTTGTTTTAATGTAGAATCGTTCACTTCCATACTGATGTTACGGTAGTGATAAGCTTGCCCCATTTCGATGAAATAGTCAACGGCGATTCGTTGCTTACGTCGTACAGTAGTGGTATAGGATACCGTCGTGTAAAAATAACCATTAGCGCTTAAATACGATTTGATTTTGTTGGCAGTTTGGTCGGCATACAGACTGTCAAAAATTACAGGCGGCTCACCAAAATTGCGTAATAACCGGTTGATCAAATTGTTTTTCTCAAGATTAGAAAGGTTGTAGATATGGAGCTTCCAAGGTATCCGTACCTGCATCAGTTTGTTAACATGCTGCTTTTCAAACAAGTGTAGGTCACTTCTTCGGATAGAACTATTGTGGTCAACAATATGTTGCCGTGAACGTACAAGAAGATAGTGGTCTTTCGGGACGTAGCGCGTGGTTGAGCAACTCGTGAGTAGGGTTATACCAACTACGATAACGCCCATCCATGTAGTACAGCCGCATATCGCATCACGATTCCATTTGAAAAATCTTCTCATACACAAAGGATTGTTTTGATTTGCAGTGTGTTATCCTTGTTGAGAGGGTGTTAATTCAATAGTAAAATGGCGCATGATAGGTTTCTCTTTGACGATGTCATACCCGCGTGTAATCTGATGTCGGCGGTCATAGACGTTTTTGAGCGCCGCTGCGATAACATCCACATGGCTGTTTGTATAGACCCTGCGAGGAATGGCAAGACGGAGAAACTCAAGCGTAGGGTATCTGTTTTCGCGGGTGATAGGGTCGCGGTCAGCTAACAATGCCCCTATCTCAACGCCGCGAACACCGGCTTCCAAGTAGAGTTCCACAGCTAATGTCTGTGCACGAAATTGCTCTTTGGGCAGATTGGGTAACACCTTGTTGGCATCTATAAAAATGGCATGCCCACCTACAGGGCGTTGATAAGGAACGCCGTAAGCATCTAATTTAGCGCCTAAATATTCCACCTGCTTGATGCGGGTTTCGAGCGTCTCAAATTCGGTGCCTTCGTCTAATCCTTGCGCTATGGCTGCCATATCTCGACCGGCTAACCCGCCATACGTCAGGTAGCCTTCAAACATGATGCTGAACGTTGAAGCAGACTCGTAAACCGCTTGGTGTTTAGTCGCAATGAAGCCCCCAATATTCACAATCGCATCTTTTTTGGAACTCATAGTCATGATGTCGGCATACGAATACATCGGGGTTACAAGGGTTAGCGCTCAACACCAGAATAATCAATCGTAATGTTTTTGGCGGTGCAGAAATTCTAAACCTACGCTTACGCGGCGCAGTGGAATTTCAGTATTTTTTTAACAAAAAAGAACGTCCGCCTTTACAAGACGACAATTTCATCAACAATTCCGATTACAAGATCGAAACTTCGCTTGAGATTCCACGCTTTGTTTTTCCCGTTCAAACGTTTCCCTTACATCATTTCAAGCCTAAAACGGCGCTATCGTTCAGCTATAGCTACC
>BNXT01000356.1 GCA_025999775.1 Bacteroidia bacterium
AAATATCCTGTTGATTTGCCTTGCTCTGTTTTTTCAACGTAACCTGCTTTTAGCAGTTCATTCAAAGTTTTGTACAGGTACCGTTATTTAGTAGGTACCGCTAATAAGGTCAGTTGCAGGAACTCCCAGAATTTAGTAATACTTTCTATATTCACGCGTTCATCCGGCGAGTGCGGCGAACGGATGGTCGGACCAAACGAAATCATATCCCAATGCGGATATTTAGCGCCTAATATGCCACATTCCAATCCGGCATGAACAGCCTTAATTTCAGGCGTTTTACCCCAGTTATCTAAATAAACACTTTGCATGGTTTTCAGGATAGGGGAGTTCATATTGGGTTTCCAGCCCGGATAGCCGCCTGTGAGCGTTATCGTTGCGCTTGCTAAGCGGCAGATAGCCACCATCATGCCGCCAAGACTATCTTTAGCGCTGTCCACTGAGGAACGTAGTAAGCATGAAATTTTAACTTCACCGTTTTCGGCTTTCACGATAGCTAAGTTAGTAGAGGTTTCTACCAAGCCTTGCATGGCATCGCTCATACGCATAACGCCATTGGGCAATGCTCGGATGATATCCACTAATTTCTTCTGATCAACTAAGGTCAGCGCTGTAGTAGCAGACGTCTCGTTGACCTCGAATTTTGATGTAGGCTCGGTAGCTGCAAATTCAAATGTAACTATTTTTGCAAAACTATCGCACATAGTCTTAAATTCATTGACTTTATTGTCGGGCACAATGACGGTAGCAAAGGCTTCGCGTGGTATGGCATTACGCAGGGAACCGCCATTTACCGCGGATAAACGAACATCCAACGATTCAAGGCTTTGCAACAAACGGAACATGACTTTGTTAGCGTTAGCACGCCCCAGTGCAATATCCATACCGGAGTGTCCGCCTTTGAAGCCCGTAATAGCTAATTGGAATGCTTTCCCTGATACGGGTTCGGTGTGATACGAAAACGAGATGTTAGCATCCAAGCCACCGGCGCAGCCCACATAGAGTTCGCCTTCGTCTTCGGAATCCATATTCATCAAGATGTCGCCTTTAAGTACACCCGATTTCAGACCGTTAGCGCCGTCCATGCCGGTTTCTTCGGTTGCCGTAAACAACACTTCGATAGGTCCGTGAGCAATATCTTTACTTTCCAATACCGCCATAGCCGCTGCAGCGCCGATGCCGTTATCAGCGCCCAGCGTTGTGCCTTGTGCGCGTACCCACTCGCCGTCCACGTAAGCCGTGATGGGGTCGGTCTCAAAATTATGCTTACTATCACTGTTTGCCTGCGGTACCATGTCAAGATGCGCTTGGAGAATAACACCCTTGCGGTTTTCCATACCCGGTGTGGCTGGTTTGCTGACAATGACGTTGTTTGCCGAATCCACAATAGGATTTAACCCGATGTTTTTACAGAAATTAACAATCAACTCACGAATTTTTTCTTCGTGACGCGATGGATGGGGGACGCTGCAAATGAGTTTGAAATTTTTCCAAACCGCAGTTGGATTCAAAGTTTCAATAGTTGTGTTCATACTTTTTTGTTCTATGTTTTAATTTATTGTTTTATGACTTGTTGGGTTTAATTAATTTCAATTAACAAATATACATAAAATTTTTGAATTGTTCATTTTTTTCTTCTTACTTTTCCTTTTGTCTTGATAC
>BNXT01000357.1 GCA_025999775.1 Bacteroidia bacterium
CCAAAATCGGACAGGAAGACCAGAATGTTAAGTATGCGGATTTTGCGGCAAAATCAACGGAAGCGACGGTTACGTTCAGTAAGGGCGACGGTTATTACGCTTTCGATGAATACAATGCTGCCTACGAGCGGTCGTTATTGATACGCAACAAATACGAAAAATTTGATGATAATTATGTGCCGTATAAGTTAATCCCGACGGGCAAAAGCGATGTAGTAAGTGCGAAATTAACGCAGCATAAAAACATCAGGGATTTTGAGCCAAAGAACGTGCTATTTGCAACGCCCAAAGGGACGGTATTTACAAGTAATTACAATGCTTCGGATAGCACGTATGCAATCAATCTGAGTAGCGGCGAGGCAGGCGACGGGATGGAAGTTTTTGCGCTGTACAAGATAGGCAGTAACAAGTATCTGAACTTCGGAAAACTCGTTGTTTACAGCTATTTGGAGCATACGCATAAAGTTATTCTTGTATCTTTGAATGGCGCAGCAATCGACAAATCAACAATTGAGAAAAAAATAAACGAAGTTTACAATCCCGTTGGCGAAGCATGGAGTGTAGAAGTGGATAGTGATTTTGAGTATGCGGGCGCTGCGCAGGATTTGGATGGTATGAAAGTGGCGTACATATCAGCAGGCAAAACAATAGATAACCAGGCGGTGTATTTGTTTTTTGTTAACCAAACGGCAGGCAGTCGCGACGAAACCGGCTTCATGCCGAGAGACCAGCAATATGGGTACATTTTCACGCAGGGGTTCATGAATGAAACCATCCTATCCATCGCCGTTGCGCACGAGTTAGGACACGGCTATTTTAGCCTCAAACATCCCTTCGATAACGACTACGGATTGATGCAAAACCAGCTCAACGAAAACCTGATGGACTACGGCAATGGCACGCACCTCGCCAAGTGGCAATGGGACATCATCAAAGACCCGGGCTTAGTGAACAGACTGTTTGAGAAGGATGGGGATGGGATGTTGACCACGGATAAAGGACTTTTAGAATTACAGGCGCTATTGGATAAACTGGGACAAGATGGCTTTGTATTGTTAAAAAAGTGTGACTCAAAGGCAATTCTGACCGATGGGGTGAGATACCGTATTCCTATAGGCGGAGCTAGTTACACCTGTATTTTGGGAACACTCAAAGAATCGAGATTAAATGTTCAGAATACACCTTTGAATATACTTGAAAGTGCATTAAGAAAAGAAACAAAAATAAAAATTGAGAAAAACGACAATGAATTTCTTTTACTCAAACAAGGCGATTCGTATATAAAATGTAACGTAACCCAAAGTTATGATATATGCGGGGAGAGCGTTAATCTTACGGAATCTTTCTATACTAATTTACAATCCGATATTCGCAAATGTACAGAAGGAAATAGTAATAAACTAAAACTTATACAACAAGCTATCGAAGAAAAGTTGAATAACCCATTCTATAATGAGAAAGGCGTTAGGCTGTGTATAAGATTGAACCCGGTACAAGGGGAAGATATAGCTTTATTAAGTCCCGGGATAGACAAATGCGAAGATGCTGAAATATTCTTGAAGATAGACGTAAATATTGAAACCGACGCAGTAGAGGTAAACATCGATTGTTCGGACGATTACCTGAAGGAATATGTCGAGAAATGGCAACAGGAAGCTGATA
>BNXT01000358.1 GCA_025999775.1 Bacteroidia bacterium
CATTATTTTCAATCTGTTTTCTTCGCGAGGATCAATCATCCATGAGGTAATCTCTCTAAATCGAAAATAATTTAAAAAAATATTTTTAAAAACTTGTTTGTCTTTTATTGTCAATTCGGATCCAAGATAGCTTTGAAAAATGTTTGGATGGGTAATTTCGCCTTCTTTTGAGATTAAACCAAAGTTTTTTAGAGCATTCATACGCTCTAAAATATTTCTTTCTGTCCAATCTACATTGCCTTCTGAGGATAGTTTCTCCTCTTTGCATTTTGATAGAATAAATGATTTACTCCCATATCCATATTTCTCAATCAATAAAAAAATATCACGCAATTCTCTTAAAAAATAGACATACGAGAAACTCCACCCTTTTGACAATTCGGAATGAGCCTCGTCTGTCAATGATGGTAATTCTATTTTTTTTGACCGATATAGATTAATCTCTTTACTCATTCTAAAACTAAAACATTTTCAGATAACTCAATACTATGTCTATTCTTTAGTGATTTCCACTTTGTCCCTCTGGAACGAATCTTATAGATTTCGTAATTTTTAAACCCCGCACTTTTTGAAATATTCCCAAGTATTTCTGTTGTGGGGACATAGACACCGTAAGGAGCCGAATCACCTAAGATTAAATATGCTTTACTACTTGGAGACAAAACCCTTTTTATTTCTTTAAGCACTTCATACATATCCTCAAAATAATGCATCATAAGTATATCAAAACTTTTTTTCCCCTTTCTACTTTTTGCAATATTTTTAATTTGGATAAATTTTTCCGATAAATCAGAAAACACCAATCCATTTGCTTGGGCAAATTCAGAACGACCAAAAGCATCAATATCAAATTCCGATTCTTTGTAGTGAGTGGTCGCACCAGTAACAAGATTTTTTCTGACTTTTGTTGTTATGTCGTTCCAGTTGTTTGTTATATCAAAAAAATGTGTATGCACTTTTGATACCTCCCCATAATCAAGATTATTCAAATAAGGTGGAGACGTAATACAGACATTACATGATGATTCAGCAATTTGTTCATTGAGATGTCTAGAATCTTGTAAAAAAATATCAGAAGTACAAGATATATCTTTTAAAGGCTTTATATCTAAAAGCATTCGAGAAACAATAGATTGAAATTTCTCCCATGGATGCCCCCCATTTGCTAACGTTTTTGACCTTGAAATATATGGAATCGCAATTGGATGAATGCCTGATTTGTGCATTGTTTGACTTAAAGCCAATTTTAAAAATAATCGTATTTTTTCATCTTGAACTTCTGCCAATCCATCTTTTATGAGGTATAACACTTTTAATGTTTCGGGGGTATATAATGTTTGTAGTAATGGATGTGAATCTTTTTCAATGTCAAAACGACTTACATTATTCTTTATGTATATATCCAAATTTCTTAGATTTTTCACGCACTGCATTTCATCAATATTCCAATTTAATTTGGCTTTAATAACATCCATCATGAATTCCTGACCTTCATTCCCAATAGACTTAACTCCTTTCTTTTGAGAGGATACTAATGTTGTGCCACAGCCCGCGAACGGCTCAAAAACAACCGGTTTCTTATTTTTTGTTTCTTCATCAAGTATTGATTCAACAAATTTATAAGAAAATCCTGCGGTAAATTTATACCA
>BNXT01000359.1 GCA_025999775.1 Bacteroidia bacterium
GTTTTTCGCTGTTCGGCATTTGTGGAATGGCACAAACCACCTTGCTGCCTTCATTCAAGGCATTTACGCCCGAATATATTATGGTAAGTAACAACAAATGGTCAAAAGAAGGCTATGTCTCGTATCAGGATTATGCCTTGCGGCGAGTGAAAAATGGCGATTTTGGCAACCCTAACAACAAAGTGGCATGGACTGTCTATTCCGACCGTGAAAACAACACTACCTATTCTTCTCCATCAAATTCGGCAACTTACAGTTCGCTCGGATTTATGGAAAAAGTGTATATCGCCGAAGTGAAAAACGGTTTTGCATTGGTTTTTACTGACGAATACCTTAACACCTACCCTTCAATCAATTCCTCAGCAAAATCGAAGGGCTGGATTGCAGTTGAAAACTTATTGTTATGGCAAAAATGTCCTCAAAACAAGAGTCTGATTTTTCAAAAAGGCTTGGTTGTTGGCGACCCTTCTAAGAGCAAAAATTTAGTGCAAAATCCACCATTTATTACAGCGCCTTCTATTTCTGGTTCGAAGAATGAAGATGCTAAGAGGCTCGAAATTCTGTTCATAATGAAAACATTTGACGAATCTGGCAAAACCTATTATTTGCTTTCGCGCAACATGATGCTACAAGGAAGTACCGAATCGGTGCGGGGCTGGCTGTCGGAAGATTATATTACGCTTTGGGATCAGCGTTTGTGCCTTGAGCCGACTACCACTACGATAAATTTCGACTATTACCAAAACTTGCAGGTTTTTCCTGCCATTTATAAAAGTACAGATGAAGCAAAATCGTTTTACTCTTCCAGAAATCTGGGCAACCCGTTTTGGGTTTATGAAGAATTTAGCAAAAAACGAATGCATGCCTACACCATGCGCTCACCCATTTTGAGCAAGGAGGATGCTGATATTTATAGCGTTGCCTCTATTGTAAATATCGCCGCTGAACAGAAAGCCCAAAACATAGAAGAGTTGGAAGAGTGGAAAAAGGTGCTGAAAACGATAAATATCATTCTCGTGATTGATGCCACTTCGTCGATGAAAAACTATTATACTCCTGTGGCAAACGCTTTGGAAGATATTATGCGGCGCGACTGGAAAGGCAATAACCTGAACATCGGTGTGGTGCTTTACCGTAACGCCGCAGACGGTAGTCGTGAAATTGAATATCAAAAAGTGAGTTCAAATATCAATTCGGCAATCAATTTTGTTGCTTCCCACAAAGACAATGTAAACAGCGTTGGGAAAACGCATCACGAATCGCTTTACAAAGGGCTTGAAACAGCGCTTGATACCAAAAAAATGGGCTACGAGTCAACTCAGAGCAACTTTATGATTGTAATTGGTGATGCAGGAAACCTCGACAATGGTAGAGAAGAGAAAATTGCCGAAAAAATGTCGGATAACAAAATAAATCTGCTTGTTTTTCAGGTAAATCACATGGGGCACGAGGCGTATGATGATTTTGCCGCCGAAATGGGAAAAATTCTCGACCTAACCATTAAAAATCGCGGTGTAAGAAATGTGGAAATCCAACGTCCATCGAACCGTTTACGAATAGTAGCGCGCAAAAATTTAGAAATTCCCATTCCCGCTTTGGTTTATGGCGGAATAAAGTTTGCCAATCCGGGAAAATCGGAAAGTAC
>BNXT01000360.1 GCA_025999775.1 Bacteroidia bacterium
CTCCACACTCCACACTCAATTAACAAAAAGGGGCAGGAAAACCCCGCCCCAATTCTCAATTCTCAATTCTCCACTCTCAATTATTTTTTCACCACCTTCGCTGCCCTATTCCCCATTTTATAATACTACTACAATTAGCACAGTGAATATAGGTGATAGCGTACAAACCCTACCTAACTATGTTTTCTCGGAATGTAGTAATTTACTCATTGTAAAAACGACGTGTACCACGCCGCAGGTTATATCAAGCACAGCGTTTCCTGCCGACTTGTCGAATCGGGTTTTATTTGTGCCGGAAACAGCGATAGCTACATATAAAGCTGCTAATGTATGGAAAAATTTCGGTAATATTGTGAAACCAGATGATACTGTTGCCATTAGTTGGAATATTGGTACGCCTAATGCCACCGATGTAAAGGCTGAATATGAAATAGTGACCCATACTTTGACGATAAGTGGCACCGGAGCGATGACTGATTATACGAGTACTTCTGCGCCATGGCGTTATCTACCTATAAAAACTGCGATAATACAATCGGGTGTAACGAGCATCGGAGAGAGTGCGTTTTATGGATGTCGCGGATTGACGAGTGTAGAGATACCGAACAGTGTAACGAGCATCGGGAGGTCTGCGTTTCAGGGATGTAGCGGATTGACTTCATTTAACGTAGGAAGTGGAAATACACATTATTCATCTGAGAACGGAGTAGTATATAGTAAAGCAAAGGATACGCTTGTGGTTTATCCGGCGGGCAAAACTGGCGCTTTTACGATACCGAATAGTGTAACGAGCATCGGGAGAGCTGCGTTTCTTGGATGTAGCAGATTGACGAGTGTAACGATAGGGAATAGTGTAACGAGCATCGGGAGTTTGGCGTTTTCTAGATGTGGCGGGTTGACGCGTGTTACTAACTTGAACCCTGTACCACAAACTATTACAAGCGATGTATTTACCAATGTCCCCATAAGCAGTGATACCCTCTACGTGCCCATTGGCTCGTTGGCAGCCTACCAAGCCGCCGATGTTTGGAAAGATTTTGGTACGATATTGGAAATAGCTACCACCAACAGCGTGGTTTCAACTACGGTGGCGGTAGTGGTGTATCCCAACCCTGTTGTTAATGGAGAATTGAGAGTTGAGAACGGAGATTTAAAGGCAGGGGACAAAATAGAGATATATAACGTGAATGGTGGTTTGGTGGTAGTTCATAATGTTTCAAACAACACAGACGGCGCAAGCATTACCATCAACATTGCACATCTTCCCGCAGGCGAGTACATTGTGAAAATAGGGAATAGGGCAGCGAAGGTGGTGAAAAAATAATTGAGAGTGGAGAATTGAGAATTGAGAATTGGGGCGGGGTTTTCCTGCCCCTTTTTGTTAATTGAGTGTGGAGTGTGGAGTGTGGAATTGAGATTCCCCACATTATTCATTATTAATTGTTCATTGTTTAGTTGTGGCATAGTAGATTTTGCGTTAAACGAAGAAGTTTGTAGAGGCGTGAAAATGCAAACTGTTTGAACAGGCAAAGCCTGTGAGTTTTTGCATTTTAGCCTCGTAAAACTGCGTAGTAGCAAAATATACTCAGCCTTGACTTTTTCTTTTGATACTTTTCTTTTGTGTCAAGACAAAAG
>BNXT01000361.1 GCA_025999775.1 Bacteroidia bacterium
ATTGGTTATTTCCCGATACAGAATCGCCCAAAGATATTTTGCAATATCTCGTCATTGCTAATTTCGCCGGTGATTGCGCCTAATTCGTTGATTACCATCCGAATATCAATTGCAATAAGGTCTGATGATAAACCCGCTTGAAAGCCCTGTTCAATGGCTTTTAAGGATTCGCCTGCCCGTGTCAATGCTTCGTAATGACGCACATTACTAATCAATACCGTATCTGCGACGACGGTTCTATCCTGGACGTAGTCTGACAACCGCTGTACTATGGGCGCTATGCCCTTGTTGTACTTTGCCGCCATGTAAAACACGGCATGTCCATGGTATTCGGAGATACCACTTTGTTGCAAATGTTCTGTTTTATTAACTAAAATCAACAATTGTTTATCCGAGACATCTATATTATCGAGCAATTCCTCCACATCTTGAAACCGTGAATTTTCAATGATGCACAGTACTATTTGTGCTTGTTCGATCGCCTTGTAGGCGCGTTCAATACCCATCGTTTCAATAGTATCTTTAGACTGTCGAATGCCGGCAGTATCAATCAATCGGAAATGTACGCCATGGATGGTCATCTTTTCCTCAATCGTATCGCGTGTAGTACCGGGTATATCGGATACAAGCGCTCGGTCGTCATTCAATACAGCATTTAAAAATGTTGACTTCCCAACATTGGGTTTACCTACAATTGCAACCGGAATACCTTGTTTGATGGAGCCTCCCAACTTAAAAGAGTCCGTAAGTTGTGTAATATCCGCTTTTATCGTGCCCAACAATGCCAAAAGCTGTGTCCTGTCTGCAAACTGAATGTCTTCTTCCGAAAAGTCCAATTCCAATTCGATAAGCGATGCAAATTGTAGCAGTTGTGAGCGTAACTCAGCGATTTTTCGAGATACGCCGCCACGTAATTGCTTAACAGCCAATTGGTGAGCTTGTTTAGATTCCGCGTGGATGATATCGGCAATAGCTTCCGCTTGAGATAAGTCTAATTTGCCGTTCAGGAATGCCCGTTCCGTAAACTCGCCTGCCCGCGCTAATCGTGCACCGGCATGTATCAACACTTCCAAAATCCGTTGTTGCACATAAGAAGAGCCATGACACGAGACCTCTACAACATTCTCGCCTGTGTAGCTATGAGGCGCTTTAAATATCGACACAAGGGTTTGATCCAATACTTCTTTTTCATCCATAAAGTCTGCTAAATAGACATGGTACGGCGTACATTCTTGTACAGATTGTGTACGTCCGTGCAGATGCAGTACCGTTGCCACTATCTCCACAGCCTTATCGCCCGACAAGCGGACTACAGCGATACCGCCAACCCCCGAAGGCGTACTAATAGCGCAAATAGTATCTGTCATAACCTTTTTTCATTCAATACTCACCGGCTCACAAAGATGCAGTTTCTACCTTAACTACAATTTTCTTTACTTGACTATTTTCGCCATGTTTGACGGAGGGTTGATGAGCATCTTGCGGAAAAAACACAGCAAATACACTATTCGTAATGATTGCAACGGATTTATTATGTGGCACATTCAAAATTTGCAGGTCTTTTTCTGCGTTATAGCTATCCTTATTTGTGCAATTATCTAAGGGCGCATAACCTATATATTC
>BNXT01000362.1 GCA_025999775.1 Bacteroidia bacterium
GATACTTTACCGGTAGCCACTGCGCCCAGTCGTAGGGGGTATGCGTTTGCAGGCTATAAAGACCAGTATAACCATGTCTATTATCAAGCGACTATGCAACCGGTATTATTATGGCAAAACACGGATCCGAATCCGATACTGTATGCGCAATGGACAAATGAACGACAACGCGTGCAGTATGAGACGTATGGCGGAACAACGATCGCCGATACGCTGATATACAGCGGAAATACGCTCAACGAACCGATAGCGCCAACGCGTACGGGCTACAGGTTCTTAGGTTGGTCAAAAGATAGCATAGCGAACGGGTCGATACATAATGCTACGGCGGCAACATTGGTAAACTTATCAACGCTGATAGTAGATACGGCAATGACGGTGTATGCAGTATGGCAAAACATCAGTTATTCGATATACTATGCCGGTAATGGCGCGACGGGCGGTATCATGCTAAGTCAGATGTTATATTATGACGAAGCGCAAGCGCTGCAAACGAATATGTATAGTCGGACGGGCTATAGTTATGACGGATGGAATACACAAGCTGGCGGTGCAGGCTTATCGTTTGAAAACGAAGATACGGTAAAGAATTTGACGGTCAAGCAGGATAGCGTCATAGTGTTGTATGCACAATGGCGAAAGGATACGCATACGGTAACGTTTTTTAGCGTCAGTACGGTATATAGGTCAGAGCGGGTGCCGTATGGGGACACGGTACAGATGCCTACTGATCCGGTACGAAATGGCTATGTATTTCTAAGGTGGCGATTAACGAATGGAACGTATTGGGACTTCTCTCACAGTAAGATAGAGCAAGATACGGCATTGATAGCGGACTGGGAGCGTTTACCGGCACGCTTGGAAGATTTGAAAGCGTATATCGGGGACATAGAAGTAGCAAGTCTCATTTTTGATAGAGAGATAGACCAATACGTAATAGTACTACCGTGCGACACATCATCGGTACGTTTTGAAGCCCGTACGGACAATGGCGTGTTGTCGTACTATTTTAACGATTCGCTAACGACGAGCACGCGGGTGTCTGTAACAGAACCGGGAGACTATACATACAAGATTCGAGTAAGTATATTCGGGTTTGACCACAAGGATTATACCGTAACGCTAAAACGCCTTTTTGATGCAAAACTCATAAAGCGCTATCGGGATAATATTTTGGCAATAGACTTAAATACGGAGATGAATGGCAATAACAGATTCATAGGTTATGAATGGTACAAGGATGGCGTATCGACAGGCGAAACAACCCCGTATTTGTACTTGGATAAGTTGCCGGGTATGGATGGATCCGGTCACGCGTATAAAGTGATGTTACACACGTACGCATGGTCGATGTTCTCATGTGAGTTACGACCCGTAGCGATAACTAACGCGGCAACCATGAGCGTATATCCGAACCCGATCATATCAGGAACGACAACGGTGGACTATGAAGTCTTGGTAGCAGGCGACAAGATAGCATTGTACGACATGAATGGCGTGTTATGTAGAGCGTATAGCGCTACAGGCAGGCGGACAAGCATTGATGTATCCGGTCTCAGAGGAGGTACCTACGTCCTCAAAGCCGCCGGTCAAACGGTAACCGTCGTTGTGAAGTAATAATTG
>BNXT01000363.1 GCA_025999775.1 Bacteroidia bacterium
TTATTAAGCAGTGTTGCTTGCTTTTTAATCCTATTGAGTAGTTGCTCGGAGGATTATGCGACTAAGCCGGACAACTCTAAATCTGCGTTTGCTTTCAATGTCAACACTGTACGTACGACAGAGGGAGTAAATACGTCCACTGTCGAAATTATATGGCACAAATATTCGGAACTTTCGGGCGATGTTACGATCTCCGTAACACCCACCGGCGCCGTACCGGCAGTTGAAGGTGTGGACTATAATACTATTTCCACAAAAACGTTTTCGTTTGGCGCTAATGAGTATAGCAAAACGTTTACTATCACCACAATGCCTCGGGATAGCATCTTTACGGGAGCAAGAACCTTTGCTATCAAGTTTGCTTCCTCCTCGACAGGTGCAACCTTAAATTCTCCCTATTATAGCGGCGGATCTACCTGCAACGTGATCATTGGCGATTTAGACCATCCGCTCACGGCTATTCTGGGTAACCACGTGATGAGTTTTATCTCTGCGTACGATGATTTGCCATATACAGCTGATGTTGTCATCTCTCCGGATCCGGATGATGTTACACAGGTTATAGTGGACTTTGATTTTGGGTACTTAAGTAATACTGCCGCTATTAAAGCAGCTGTAGAAACTACAGATACAGCATTTCTCGTAAAGTTTGCATTACCTGCTGATAGCATAGGTACTTATGGCACTTATGGTAAAGCAACCATGTATGGTTATAACGGGAGTTTAGTAAGCGGAGCCTTTGATTTTATTGGTGTTGCAAATAAAACAACGGGCGCAATGACCTTTGAAGAAGGGTTTGCCATACGTGTAACTGCCGGTGGTCTGGAGATTGCCATCCCCGGTACTGTAACAATAACGAAAGTTAACGCCAACTCTGAAGCCACTGAAAAGCAGGCAAGCAGAACACCTTCCTTAGCACGCGCCGTGCCTATCAGGAGTAAGTAAGCGAAAAGCGTAAAATTGTAAAATCGTAGGGGCGGGTTTCAAACCCGCCCTTATTGTTTATTATTCGATAAAAAAATCATCATCCCGCCATTTTGCAGGGTTGGTAAAGATGTAATTGATGATATCGTTGTGTTCATTGTTATTGCGGATAATGTGTTCGTAATAATTTCGTTGCCAAACGGGAACACCGGGCATATTGCGTTTTTCGTTTATTTGTCGTGCCGAAAATGTTTTTAATGCACGAACAAATTCCGACAAACCGTAACGTTTGGTTGATACGATTGTATCGGGATTGTCCATTTGGATGGGTGATGTAGGGGCGGGTTTGAAACCCGCCCCTACGATGGGCATGGTATCCGTCAATACAATTATTCCGTGTATATGATTTGGCATAATAACAAACGCATCCAATTGTGCATTAAAATAATGATTTGGCAAATTCACCCAACATTTTTCCACAATTTCCCCTAATTCATTTAACACCATTTTACCATTCACAATTTTCCCCAACAAACATTCCCGATTTTGTACACATATCGTAACAAAATACAACCCTACCTGCGAATAATCGTATTCTTGCAGGCGAATGGTGCGGCGGTGGTGTAGGGCGGGATTGTAGGGCATAAGTTTATGACTATTGTATTTCTTTGCCTCGTAAAAGGCAAGTAA
>BNXT01000364.1 GCA_025999775.1 Bacteroidia bacterium
AACGGCAAATTCAACAATGTGTATTTCTTTCCTGACGGGAGTTCTACAATGTCTTTTTTCATTGGATTATTCCAAAAACGAATAGCAAAATTATTACGCGCTTGTTCCATAAACAAGTGCATTGACTTGATTTTTGAATTATGTCCTGATTTTACTTCCACAGGAATAAGTTGTTGCTCTGTTTGAATTACAAAATCGAGTTCTGCCTGCGAGTTTTTTGCATCTCGTACCCAAAAATTGCGTTGTGCTAAAACGGAATCATTATGCGACAAAAGTTCCTGTCCAACACTATGTTCTGCAATTTTTCCTTTCCAATGTTCGCTAATGTCTTGTGTACCAAAAAGTTCTAATTGATTTTTTGCAACATAATTTACAATTCCACTATCAAGCCATAGAAGTTTTGGCGATTTTTTTAAATCCGGCGACAATGGGACATCGGTTGAAACTGTCGGATAACAAAGTTCTAAAACCATTGCTTTTTCTAATGTGCGGAACGCTTCGCCAACTTCACGAGATTTGTAATTTGACTCGCCAAAACACTCAAATTTTATCCGTTGTCCTGCATAACGCCAACCGTTTTTGAGAATATGCCTTAATACATTTCGCTCGATTGCATTTTTCGCGTATTTTTCAACATCGTCTCTGTATCCACTCAACAACGTGTCGTAAATCTTTCGCAAAGCAACAATATCCCGATTTTCAGCGTAAGACGCAACTACTTCAGGCATTCCGCCTACAAGAACAAACTCGTTAAAAAGTTTCATAACGTGGTTGTGTATTGCTTCGGGAAGTTCTGCCGACAACAATTTGTCTTGTATCTGATTTTCGCCGATTGCACCAAGAAATTCGCTGAAAGAACAAGGGCGCAATGCCAAGTATTCCACCCTGCCCACAGGAAAAGAAGTATGAATATCAATAAGCGTTTCAAGCAATGAACCCGCCGCAATCACATATAATTCAGGCATATCTTCGTAAAAATAGCGTAACAAAGCAACTGCTTTTTTAGAAGTTTGCACTTCATCAATAAATAACAAAGTTCTGCCTTGTTTTCGTTCTTTATTTTTCAGCAGATAAATTGCGGTCAGCACGTCTTCGGGCGAATCATTCGCCTCAAAAACTGCTTTATCGTTCGTCCTTTCTAAATTCAAATGCAGGAAGGTGTCAAATTCTTTCGCAAATTCTTCTATGACAGTGGTTTTACCCACCTGCCTTGCACCTCGTAGTACAAGCGGTTTCCGCTTGGGATTTGTTGCCCATTCTCGTAACGACTTTAGGCTTCTTCTTTCAAACATAAAATTGAATTTTAATTACAATGCAAAGATACAACTTTTTGTAACATTTCCAAAGATAAATTCGATTTTTTTGTAACATTTCCAAACATAAAATTTGATTTTACGGTAACATTTCCAAACATAAAATTCGATTTTCTTGTAACATTTCCAAATATAAATTTGGTTTTTCTGTAACATTTCCAAAGATAATTTTGGTTTTCTTGTAACATTTCCAAATATACTGAGGAACTATAACGCTAATTGGAAAGTAAAAATACCTCAATTTCTAAAATTCTTCGCGTGTGCCTGAAAAATTATGACAATCCCTGAATCTAAG
>BNXT01000365.1 GCA_025999775.1 Bacteroidia bacterium
GCATTAGCCCACGCTCTGTTATCGCGCTTTTGTTGTTCTTCCGTTTTAAGCAGGTATTGGATTACCTTGTCAAACTGTTCTTGGTTTGGACCTGTTTTGGCGATTTTTGCAATCTCGCTATACACGAGTGGTACTAATTTTTTGTATTTTTGAGGATCCGTATCAAAATAGATGGTAAATCCATAGTCGCCCCGTGGCAAGCGTTCCGGTTGATCCATAACAGCGACACCATAAGTACCGCCCTCTTTTTCACGTATTTCCGCCGTATAGACCATATTCAATATCTGTGAAAATACATTGAGGTCTAAGACGTTTTTGGGCGTGTAATCGAAACGTCCACTGTGAACAATCATAACGGAGGTTTTGATACTCGGCATCTCACGGTCAAACAGCACGTTCTGAACGCCTTGGACAGAGTACGCTTTGTTATCTTTCCATGTTTCGGTACGTTGTTTGTTAGGTAGTTCGCTTTGGCACGTTCGTATTCGCTGGCGGTGAAGCCGTGTTGTTTTACACGTGCTAATTCGGTCAATAACGTTGTGTAGGCATCCTTGATACCGCCTTCTTTGCAGTTAGCGTCCACACTAAACGCATTTACAGCATCAACAATGAAAAACCCGCCGGTACTGGCGCTGGCTTCGCTAAAGGGTGCATTAGGTTTCATCACGATTTCCTGAAAACGAGCGTTGTACATAGCGGTAATAATATCCATGAAATAGTTTAGTATCAGTCCTTGTGCAGATAATTTAACTTCTTTTGGCAGTGCGTCGTATTTGTAGTTGACGGAAATACCGGTGGACGTCATTTCGGGGTCTGTTTCGATGGCAAAAATAGGGGTTGTGTTAGGCTCTACGGTGATAGTCGGAATCTCTGACGGCGTGCCGGGTTTTTCGATGTCGCCGAATAAAGTTTTAATCTTGTTCTCTACAATATCGGCGTTAAAATCACCAACAACGATGATTGCCTGATGGTCGGGACGATACCATTTCTCGTAGTAATCACGGAGTTCTTGGGGTTGGAAATTCATAATCACCTCTTCGGTACCGATAGGCCAGCGATAAGCATATTTATTGTCCGGTAATACTTTATAGCCTAAATTTTGGTACACACGAAGCATTGCCACGTTGCGGGTACGCATCTCCTCACGGATAACGCCGCGCTCTTCATCAATAGCCTTAGGTTCGAGCAACAAACCATCTGCCCAATCGTGAAGCACCAACAAACAGGAATCAATGATACCTTCACGGGAAAGCGGTACGGCTGAAATATTATATACGGTCTCCTCAAAACTGGTGTAAGCATTGAGATTAGTACCAAATTTCACGCCGATACTTTCGGTGAATGTAAACAGACTTTTTTCCGGATAATGGCGCAATCCGTTGAATGCCATGTGCTCCAAAAAGTGCGCTAACCCTCTTTGGTTATCTAATTCTTCGATGGATCCAACTTTCTGGGCAATAAAAAATTCAGCTTGATTCTTAGGCTCGCTGTTAGCACGTACATAGTAGGTTAAGCCATTAGGTAGAGTACCTTTGCGTGTATTCGGATCAATGGGCAACGGTCCAAGCTGTCCAACTAATTGGATGCTCAGACAGCATACCAAT
>BNXT01000366.1 GCA_025999775.1 Bacteroidia bacterium
CTAATCAACCACTGTTTTTGCAGGCTGTTAAAGAGGTGTTGGAAAGTATTGAAGAGTACGTTTCAAAGCACCCGAAGTACGATGACCACAAAATTATCGAACGTATGGTAGAACCGGATCGGATCATTCAATTTCGTGTAGAATGGATGGATGACAAAGGTACAATCCAAGTAAACCGCGGTTTCCGTGTGCAGTTTAACAACGCTATTGGACCATACAAAGGTGGTCTGCGTTTCCATCCTGCGGTAACGGTTGATACCTTGAAATTTTTGGGGTTTGAACAAACATTCAAAAACAGTTTGACTACGCTTCCTATGGGTGGCGGTAAAGGTGGTTCCGATTTTGACCCTAAAGGCAAATCGACAAATGAAGTGATGCGTTTCTGCCAAGCTTTCATGAGTGAGTTGTACAAATATATCGGACCGGATACGGATGTTCCTGCCGGCGATATAGGTGTTGGTGGTCGTGAAATCGGTTTTATGTATGGTAAATACAAAAAACTGAAAACCGAAAACACCGGCGTTCTCACAGGAAAAGGCGCTTTCTGGGGCGGTTCTATACTACGTCCTGAAGCTACAGGTTACGGTGGTATCTACTTTGTTCAGGATATGCTCAAACAAGCCGGTAAAGACATTAAAGGTAAAACCATTGCTCTGTCCGGATTCGGTAATGTCGCTTGGGGCGCCGCTTTGAAAGCTACTGAACTGGGCGCTAAGGTTGTTTGTATATCCGGTCCTGACGGTTACATTTATGACGCAGAAGGTATCTCCGGCGAAAAAATTGACTATATGGACGCTCTACTTCAAACACGTAACAACGTTGTGGCTCCATTTGCAGATAAATACAAATCCGCTAAATTCTTCGCAGGTAAGAAACCATGGGAACAAAAAGTGGATATTGCAATGCCTTGCGCTATTCAAAACGAATTGGATGCTAATGACGCTAAAGCGTTGGTTGCTAACGGCTGTATCTGTGTTGGTGAAATCTCCAATATGGGTTGTACGGCAGAAGCTATCCATGAATTGCAAAAAGCTAAAGTATTGTTCGTACCGGGTAAAGCTGCTAATGCAGGCGGCGTAGGTGTTTCGGGCTTAGAAATGACACAAAATGCAAGCCATATCGGCTGGACAGCTAAACAAGTTGACGATAAATTGCAAGAAATGATGACAAGCATTCATAGCAATTGCGTTAAATACGGTGTAGAAAAAGATGGCTATATCAACTATGTGAAAGGCGCTAATATCGCAGGGTTCATTAAGGTAGCCGATTCTATGATTGATTTGGGTGTTTGCTAATCGCAGTATCTATCAATTAACTTCAAAGGGTTGCTCTGTTTCAGGGCAGCCCTTTTTTTGAGGCGATATAGAAACAATGAACAATGAATAATGAACAATAGTGTGGAGTGTGAAGTGTGGAATTGACAATAAAAAATCCCGTTAGGGACAAAATGTTGGTAGAAAAAATGAACCACCACCAATCCGCTTGCCGTTAGGTAAGCGACTAAATCAAATGCGCAATTGTCTGAATCAGGATTTACAAGATTTTAGGATTTGCAGGATAATACAGAATTGAGAGTGGAGAGCACGCAGATAACGCAGATTTT
>BNXT01000367.1 GCA_025999775.1 Bacteroidia bacterium
CCACCTACTCTTTACGTTTGTTTACACAGCCTTTGCCGCCTAATCCGGATAGCCTTGTACGTGCCGACAGCGCGGTAGCTTCTCTTTTAGCAGATAGCAGTAGTCTTGCAGTAAAGGATACACTGTTAACAATGGATTCTTTGCCGCTTGTTGATACACTGCCACCTGTACCGCTTGACACCATAAAACTGTCTATTTTTCTGAAAAATAACACCATTCAACACGGTCTGTTTCAGGTCGTTGATACGAAATTCACTATAACGTATTACCAAGATACTATTCCTGCGGATAACATGCTACAGATCAATAGTTTGAAACCCGGGTCTTATAGGTTTCGTATCATTGAAGATGTTAATCAGAACGGACAGTGGGATGCAGGACATTTCCTACAGCGCAGACAGCCCGAACGCGTTCGGATTAACTCCAAAACGCTGACCTTAGAAAAAAATTGGGAATACGAGGAGGAGTGGGATCTGATAGCCGACTAATCTACGTTATCGTGCAGAAACTTATTGTTCACAATACGTCCGTCTTCGGTCATGTTATAGCGTGATATTCCGGATTCGCCGGACGATTTCCTGGTCTCTATTTTAATGCCCATACGCTCATAAGCAGGTATAGTTTCTAATTCTTTGAGACCTTCCGGCGTTTTTGTTTTTTCGCTCAGCTCTTGCAACCGTCGTTTACGGACGTCAACGACCTCATCGGCTATAGGCGAATTACCTGTACTGTTGTGTTGTATGTTCACACTCGGCTCGCTTGTTATATTCTCAGGCTTGGTCTCCTTACCCAAGGGAATGACGATGCGCTTGCTCCCTGAGACTGGGAACGGGTCTTCTTTTCCGAGAAATTCGGAAGCGACGAAGGTTACGCTTAATTTGTCATTTAGATTTTCATTAAAGCCATAGCCCCAAATAACATCAGTATCGTTGTTGGTCATTTGCTGTACATACTGTGTGATAACTTTAAATTCTGCCATAGTAACCTCGTGTTCCATAGAGGTTGCAATATAGAGTATCACTTTTTTAGCGCCGCTTACGTCTTTATCGTTGAGCAACGGTGATGTTATTGCTTCTTCGATAGCCTCTTGTGCGCGATTTTCTCCAGAAGCTAACCCGCACCCCATCAGGGCGATACCGCTGTGATGTAGCTGCGTATTGACATCTCGGAAGTCAACCTGCACTTTGGCTGTGGTGGCAATCATCTCGGCAATACTTTTAACGGCTGTTTTTAAGACGTCATCGGCTTTAGCAAACGCTTCGCTGAATTTGCAATCGCCAAATTCAGTTAGTTTTTCGTTATTAACGACAATAAGTGCGTCAACATGCTCGCGGAGTTTTTCGATGCCTTGTTTAGCCTGACGAATACGCATCGGTCCTTCGATTTCAAAAGGCGTTGTAACAACCCCAATGACCAAGAGCTGCTTCACATCTTCATCCTCCAAAACAATCTCTTTCAATTGCTTAGCAATCTCCGGCGCAGCGCCTGTGCCTGTGCCGCCACCCATACCTGCGGTGATAAACACCATTTGTGTGTTAGTAGAGAAATAGGACTTTATCTCATCCATTTTGTCGATAGCGGCTTT
>BNXT01000368.1 GCA_025999775.1 Bacteroidia bacterium
GTTTAATGGCAGCATGAACTACCAACTTGCTTTTTTTACGCCGGGGATAAGCCCTGCGAGAGCCATCTCACGGAAGTTAATACGGGAGATACCAAAGGCGCGCATATAGCCTTTAGGGCGTCCGGTCAGTTTGCAACGGTTGTGCAAACGTACTGGCGATGCGTTCTTGGGCAAATGCTGCAACCCTTCGTAATCGCCGGCTTCTTTTAAAGCGGCGCGTTTTGTAGCATATTTTGCAACCAAACGTTGGCGTTTGATCTCTCTGGCTTTCATTGATTCTTTTGCCATAGTGTTTTCTATCTTAGTTGTTGTTTTTTTGAAAAGGCAATCCGAAGGCTTTCAACAGAGCGTAACTTTCTTTATCGTTTTGGGCTGTTGTTACGAACGTGATGTCCATACCGTTAATTTTGTTCACTTTGTCGATATTGATTTCGGGGAAGATAATCTGTTCGGTAACGCCGAACGAGTAGTTACCTCTTCCGTCGAATCCTTTATCGCTGATGCCATGGAAGTCGCGAATACGTGGTGTTGACACAGCGATCAAGCGATCTAAGAACTCGTACATACGTTCGCCACGCAGGGTAACACGCACGCCAATAGGCATACCGGTACGTAGTTTAAAGTTCGCAATATCCTTTTTTGATTTTGTTGCAACAGCTTTTTGACCAGCGATGAGGGTCATCTCTTCGACACCGGCGTCAATCATTTTTTTATCAGCAATAGCTTTGCCTAAACCTTGATTTAAACATATCTTTTGCAAGCGTGGTACTTGCATGACATTTTTGTAGCCCAATTCTTTCATCAGTTCGGGTACAATTTCCTTGCGGTATTTATCCGCTAATCTTGCTACGTAACTCATTTATTTAACAACCTCCCCTGTTTTTTTGGAATAACGAACTAATTTACCTGTTTTGTCATCGGTTTTACGACCGATACGAGAGGCGGTGCCGTTGTTTACGAGCATTAGGTTAGAAACATGGATAGATGCCTCTTTTTTAATAATGCCACCTTGTGGGCTTTTAGCGTTAGGTTTGGTATGTTTAGATACCAAATTGACACCTTCGACGATGGCGCGTTGTTTAGCGACTAAAACGCTGAGGATTTTGCCCTCTTTGTTTCGGTCGTTACCTGCCAACACCTTTACCGTGTCTCCCTTTTTGATATGTAGTTTCATAGGTACTTATTTGCAGTTTTAGAGCACTTCGGGTGCGAGTGAGACAATTTTCATAAACTGTTTTTCACGTAGTTCACGAGCTACGGGTCCAAAGATACGAGTGCCACGTAGTTCTTCGGCTGCGGTGAGCAGCACTACGGCATTATCATCAAAACGGATATAAGAACCGTCAGCACGGCGGATCTCTTTTCTTGTCCTAACAACAACGGCTTTGGAAACGCTTCCTTTTTTGACGTTACCCGAGGGGAGTGCGTCTTTGACTGCCACCACGATCTTATCGCCCACGCTTGCGTAACGTTTTCTTGTACCTCCCAGTACACGGATACAAAGCACGTTCTTGGCACCACTGTTATCGGCAACGGATAATCTGGATTCTTGCTGTATCATAATTATTTAACTC
>BNXT01000369.1 GCA_025999775.1 Bacteroidia bacterium
GGATAACCCCTGCCCCTACGGCGGTGTCTGCTGCGAGTGTGCCGTTATCGGGCATATCCACCTGATAAATATTGCCGTCGGCATCCTTGACCGTTATCGGAAAAATTGAGCCTCCGTCGTTGTTCAGTTCGGCGTTATTATTGACAGTCAGGTTACTCAAATCAATGGTTCCGATACTATTTCCATTGTTCGTTATGGTGATAAGATTAGCGCCGGGGTCAAACATAAAAACCGACCCATCAGGTATCACAAAGTTCACATCAACATTTGCATACGTCAAGCCAGTAGCAACTTTCCCGACATCTGTGCCGCCCTCGAACACCTTGTCTAAATTGCCGTCTAACGCTTTTTTTGTATCGTAAATGCCCCGTATAGCCCCTTTTATAACCTTATAGTCCGTATTTATTTGAATATCACTCCATCGGACTGCTAATTTTATTCCTTGAAAAAATATATTATTGGGCATAGTTTGTGCGCCCTCGCCACTAAAAGTTCCATTACTGCCTGAAACAGATAGTACCTTTACCGGCAGCCCTGCACTTGAATAAAACACATCGCCCACTTTCAATTCCGGTAGCGGGTCTTGATTGCTTAAATCCACTGGCGGCGGCTCTTTTCCGCAGTTGGTATCCACTATCGTGTCCGAGCGAGGTATCGTGAACTCGCCTATCTGTACGCCGTAAAACGGCGTGCCCGTTTGACACTTCGCACCTATACGGTACTCCACAACATCGCCTTCCTGCGTGTTCCGCCGCAATACAATATCCGGCTCTGCCGTCTCCTCCTTCATCCAGTAATTCACCGGCTCGCCGACCGGCGCTTTCATGCGGTATTCCACAATGTAAGTCTCGTTCTGCATACTACCATCCCACGACAAATGCAAGTGTCCAAACGGCGCATCCGCACGCACATTGCTCGGCAACGGGCAGTCCTCCGCCAAGTAAAACCACCGTATCTCGCTCAAGCCGCTGTTCTCTAACACGTTCAGTTGCTCCGTGCCCTCGCGTACCTTCGCCTGCACTGCCCACGCATAACGGTAGCCCGGCATCAACAGCGGTGAAAAAGCGCCGTAGTTGTAGCTGTTCTGCGGCGAAATAACCTCCCGAAACACTATCGGACTATACGCCCACTGGTTCTCCGGATGACTATTACCAAACAGCTGTTTGATGATCAGTTCGTACTCTATGTTCGTTGCTCCGCTGGGCGTGATATGCCACGTAAATTGCTCGTTCAGAGGCACTCTGTCTTGTATGTTCTTGCCGTTCTCCGGTAGGTACAGCGTTGCGGGCTTCTGCACGGCTATATAAGCCATGCAGGTAACGACGTTCGACAGGCGGTTGCCGTTGCGGTAGTCCAACACCTCAAAGACAAACTCCACCATCCCCGATGGCAGTACGTGATCGTTGTTGAACTGTCGCCCGCCGTTGTGATTGTAGTTGGTAGGGTTGAAGTACGGAGCTAAATCCTCGTGCGTGAGGCGGAGCTGTGCATTGGGGTCAAGGATGATGGGCGGGTAATAGTTGTAGTCCTTCGTTCTCAGTTCAAACATCTGCGACTTTATCGTCAT
>BNXT01000370.1 GCA_025999775.1 Bacteroidia bacterium
TTTGATGATATATTTGATTAGTAAAATATTATGAGTGAATTAGGAGCTAAAATAAGGCAGGTTTTTCCTGATATTGCCATAAAAAAAGATGCGGCTAACTACAGCGTTTTTGCCGGACGAAACTTGCCGTCTTTTGTCAAGGATTTTTTGGTGCGCAAATATACCCAAAGCGGAGGAGCATTGGAAAAGTTGGCAATAGCCGATTTTCTCAACAAGTATATCCCCGACAAAAACAATCCGCTTATCAACCGGCTAATACATAACGAAACCGTGCAGCTGCTAACGCGCTTTATTGTTCAGGCTGATATTCAGGGTGGAACAGTACGCTTTGCCATACCCGACAGCGGCATTAAGGCAAGCGATGCGGTTATTCCCAAAAATCTGTTGAACGAATACAAAAAAGAGCTGATTGACGGCGAAACATGGGGCGTTATCAAGCTGGTTTATGTTCGTCCTTCCGGCAGGGAAAAGGGGCATATCGAAATGGTGGACTTTAAGCCGTTTCGCCCCTATTCGGTTGATTTGGAATACTTCAAAGAATGTCGCCAACAGTTTACTACGGAAGAATGGGTTGATGTTTTGATTTCGGCAATGGAGTATTCGCCTGCCGGATTTGCTACTATTGAGCAGAAGCTGGAATTTCTTACCCGCCTGCTAATTTTTGTAGAGCCAAACTTGAATATGATTGAATTGGCGCCCAAGGAAACCGGAAAATCCTACGTTTTTGGCAACTTGAGTAAGTTCGGCTGGTTGGTAAGTGGTGGGCGAGTGTCGCGGGCAAAGCTGTTTTACGATAAATCGCGAAAAGTACCCGGATTGTTCTACAATCATGATTTTTTGGCGTTCGACGAAATACAAACCATCTCTTTGACAGATGAATCGGAACTGCAAGGCATTTTCAAATCCTACTTGGAGCAGGGCAAAGCAACGGTTGATAACTACGAATTTATGTCGTCTGCGGGTTTGATGCTAATGGGAAATATCAAATTGACACGCGAAATGTTACCTGCCAATGCTACCTATTTTTCGGAATTGCCCAGCACTTTCCGCGATTCGGCATTTTTAGACCGTTTTCATGGCTTTATTGAAGGATGGAAGCTGCCAAAAATACGGAATGATATGTTTTTGAAAGATTGGACGCTTAACGTAGAGTATTTTTCGGAAATTTTACATCAACTTCGCACTTCTTCGGAATACGCGCTGCTTTTTGATAAGGTGGTTTATGTGGATGAAAAAAGTGGCGCAAGAGATTTAAAAGCCGTAAAGAAATTGGCAACGGCATATAGCAAACTTTTGTTTCCGCATATTACAAAAGCGGAGGCATTAGACAAAGATGAATTTCAGCAGTACTGCCTTGAACCGGTCATTCGTCGGCGTGGAGTAATCCGCGAGCAATGCCATAGGATTGATGCAGAATTTAAAGCCGAAATGTCGTAAGTGTGGGCATTATTGCTGTTGCTACAAAACTTTCTTGGTTGGTGCTGTATGCTGTACCTCTCGAATTAATGGCATAAGCTCGTACATAATACGTTTTATCAAGAGTCAATCCTGATACAT
>BNXT01000371.1 GCA_025999775.1 Bacteroidia bacterium
ATATTATGCACGAATATACGAAAAATATCTTACTATTGGTTTGGGCATGGGGCTGTTTGTCCATTTGTAGTGCGCAAGAGGCAGAAAAGACTACTCTTGCACGCTATGAGAGGAGATTGTGCATACTATTTGATAGTGTTGTGCGAGGTTCGACCGTGCATGTACGGTATGACGCTAATGAGAAATTTCAGCATTTACTGAAAGAAGCATTGCAACAAGACGGCGCATTTCGTTACCCATTTGATAGCTTAAACTGTGTGAAATTACAGCCTACGGACAATAAATTTCGGATGTTTAACTGGGCGGTACAGAAGCTCTCGCGGTTTGAAATGGAGTATTTTGCAGTGATGATGGTTTATATACCTGAACGAAAAAACTATATTACAGTCGCCCTGACCGATGTTTCGGAAGACATGTTTGATTTTCAAGGTACGGTCGGAAGCGCTACCTACTGGTTTGGCGCTTATTATTCTAAAGCGATTGTTACCAAGTCGGACGATAAAACCTATTACACCCTATTAGGCTGGAATGGTAATGATAAAGCGGTAAACCGAAAAGTGATAGAGGTAATGACTTTTAAAACCAATGGACAACCTGTATTTGGCGCTTCGGTATTTCGATGGAATAAGGAAAAATTGAAACGCAAGGTATTTGAATATTCCAGAAAATCGGACATGTTACTAACCTACGACTATCAGACGTATGTAGAGATGATTCCTGCCAAGAAAAAAGGTGATAAACCCAAAGAAAAGCGTACAAAGGCGAATATGATCATTTTTGACCGTTTATTACCGTCTTTGCAGATGTTGTCGCATAATCCCGAACATTATGTCCCAAGCGGTCGCTACGATGCGCTACTGTGGAACGATGGTCGATGGACTATTCAGTACGATATTTTAACAGAAAATCGCAAGGAGAATCCACGAAAACCAAGGAAAGGATGAATATCGTATGAGCCATCATGTTTACCCTATGTTTGAGACCACAGAACCGTATTTGGAAACACCCTCCCAAATCGCCTCGATATTTGAAGGACATCGCTTGCCATTGGTGCACACAACAGGCGCTATAGAGAATATTCAAACGACCGATATAGGCTTGATAACGATACTTTTGATTAGTTTTGTCGTGTACGCCGTATCTCTCAATTGGAATTTCAAGTCATTATATCAATCTTTTTCGGCTATTTTTTCCAATAAACAATTCAATCGCTTTCAACAAGGCAAACCTCTGTTTGAACGCTCGGTATTTACACCGTTGATATGCGTTGTTTTACTGACCTTTTCATTGCTGATACTGCGTGTTATAGTGTGGAGTGAAAGCGCTTCGTTGAGTGTCAGCGCCATTCCAATGATACCGACCTTTGTAGGTATTTTGATGGGGATTAGCGTATTTTATATGGGAAAGATGCTGCTAATCACACTAATCAGTTGGATTTTTGAAGATACGAACGGCGCCGACGTCTATCGCTCCAACCTATTTTTGTTTAACGTAGTGTTTGCTTGTTTTGCTTTACCGACACTCATCGTACTTTTTCTGAATGGTTCGGATTTT
>BNXT01000372.1 GCA_025999775.1 Bacteroidia bacterium
AATAGACCTTTACGATGCAGAGTCTCAAGCGTTGTATCGTAAAGCCAGTGAGATATACAAAAACATTGGTTTTCCATGTGTTAGTACGTCCGCTTTAACCGGTGAAAACATTGACCTGCTAAGGTCTTTAATATCCGGTAAAACCGTTCTTTTTGCGGGTAATTCCGGCGTTGGGAAATCAGCGCTTATCAACGCTTTGGATCCCTCACAACATCTCAAGACCGGAGAAATATCGACCGTACATCATAAGGGAAAGCACACAACTACTTTTGCCGAGATGCGGTTATTGGCTGATAATACACGTATCATTGATACGCCGGGTATCAAGGAGTTTGGCATGACGCTAATTGACCAACAAGAGATTAGCCATTATTTTCCTGAAATGGCAGCTTTTCTGAATTGTTGTAAGTACGACAACTGTACGCATGTACACGAGCCGGGTTGTGCGGTCATCGAAGCCGTTGCGGACGGACGCATCGCCGAACAGCGGTACAAGAGTTATTTGAGTATTTTCAATAACGACGATACGCACTAAGCAAATATCACTTTGCGGCTTTTGCCTGAGCTATCATATAGCTATCTATAGCAGCGACCATCGAAGGATGTTCCGGCGTAGGCGCTATAATATCCAATTTTAAACCGGCTTGTTTTACGGCTTCAGCGGTCGAATTACCAAATGCCGCTATAACGGTTGAACCCTGTTTAAAGGTTGGGAAATTTTCCAACAGAGCGTTGATACCTATAGGGCTAAAAAACGCCAATAAATCGTAATTTTCAATTTTGGACATCCTTTCAAAAAATGGTTTAGCACAGTTTGTGACCAAGTTCATAAACTTTTGGTGTTTTACGTTGGCTGTAGTGTACCTACGGTGCACCGTATCAAGAAAAGCGGGATAATAGACCCTGCCATATCGCAGATAGGGCGAACTATCATCGTTGATAGTGATATGGCATTAAAGCTTTTGTGTAAAACTAACCGGAATTTTCGCGGTCTATAATAAAATCAAAAAAATCATTCAAATTGCCCATAAACACAGCCAAAATCAAAATCCGCGTAAGTGGTCTTCTTCCCGAAAATAACGAGGAACAAGGAAAAAAGCATTACACACGCGTGCTAAACAGAATAGTAAAAATGGCACATCTATCCGACTGATAGCAAAATTTTCTGCCGCATGTTTCGTTCGTTTCCGTTTTTATTTGACCCAGACAGATATTGTTTTTCACACTCCATGCGTGTACCAAATGTATCGGAGAAATATGATGAAAACTGTCTTTTGAACTGCGAACTGTTTTCCCGTCAATGGCAATAACATGTTCCAACACTTGGCTGTCTTTCAATGTATTAGCCCATTCCATAAACAGACGTTCAAAGGCACGCGGATTCAAGATGGAAAATACGCGATTGATTGTATCATGCGAAGGTATGCCATTTTTTAGTTCAAGAATTTGTCTGAGAAAAGACAAATTTGTCCTCCCAAATAATTCGATAGAGTTATAGGATTCTGCCCCGCATAGAACCGCTAAGATGCTAAGATGCTAAGATGCTTAGAT
>BNXT01000373.1 GCA_025999775.1 Bacteroidia bacterium
TTATGTAGGTTTTCTATAAAAAAATTAGGTTCTGCAAATTCAAACAAATCTGTCTCGTGAAACAGATTTGCCAATTGTAATGAATTAAAACTTGATATTTTATTTACTGACATCAGAAATTGATTTTCGACAAATTGATTCTCTTTCATAGAACATTGATACATTGTAGCTAAATCTTGTAATTGTTGCAACTCGGTATTTACCTTAAGTTGCACGATAAATTCATCCGTCAATCCTTGTGTTTTTCCTTGATATTCTAACATGTAGAAGGCGGAAACAACATTGTGGTTTTGTTTGTATTTAGCTATCGTTTCTATGGGTATGCTGTCATTATTCTTTGCTTTCAAAATAACAAAATTGTTTGTGAGTCCGCCTTGTAGTTCAACCGATTCATCGGATTGTATCAAGGCGAGCAAGCTTTCTTTGTTTGCATCTTGTGCAAGTTTGATAAGCATTTTATCCTGTCGTACTGTTAAAAAGATCTTGTCGCCTTGGAAATAATAATAAACACTATTTCTGTCCTGTGAATAAAGAGAAAAACAAAGGAAAATAAAGGATAGTAGGGTTGCAATTTTTGTTTTCATGACTTGTTGGTTGTAAAACAATCCAATTTTTTATGTTGCAAAGATAGTAAATTTTTTCGTGCCAAGCGGTAAACATGGTATTATTTTTTATCGAGCGCTTTGGAAGAAGGGTTAGCGCCAACTCTATTTTTGGCTGCGACGCCCATATCGGATAACACGTCGTTACTAATATCAATTTTATTGTCGGCATATAGGATATTAGCGTTGTCAGCACGATCAAACACGAAGGTATAACCTTTGTCGGCAGCACGTTTTTCAATAGCGGTATAAACCCTATCCTGTATC
Source organism: Bacteroidia bacterium (assembly GCA_025999775.1). Taxonomy (GTDB): domain Bacteria; phylum Bacteroidota; class Bacteroidia; order Bacteroidales; family P3; genus BNXT01. The sequence goes on from BNXT01000373.1 coordinate 870, forward strand.
GGACGAATCATTTCTTGACGTTTTTTGAATAGATCGCCTTCTGTGCCAAAACGTTTCTTTTGAAGGTCTTTAGCTTCTTTTTCTTTATTAACGATTTCAGTTTCTCGTTTTTTACGCATGTCATCGGATAGGAGTGGCGCGTCGGACTGAAATTTACGGTACAGCGCGTCAATTTCCGCAAAACGTTCTTCGATTTCTTTTTGCCATTTTACGGATAAATTATCAATTTCGGTCAATGCGGATTCGTAGTCCGGAATACTATTGAGAATATAGTCCGAATCAACATAAGCGAAACGTTGTTGCCCATACATAAAACAACTACCGGCGGCTAAAACAATTAAGAGTACAATTTTTTTCATAATTTTATATTTTTATTCTATATCTAAATCAGTGTGCAATAACTATGCCAAACCATCTATATTACTGCTTAAAAATGAATATATCTTCATTATCTCGTTTCATCAAATAGTTTTCACGACCCACTTTTTCGAGGTAAACAGGATCATTCAAGCGTTCTAACTGTATCCTGTTTTTCTTTATTTCTTCGATATAATATGCTTTATCTTGCTGTAATGCGTGCAATGTTCGTCTCAATTTGTAGGGTGAACTTAAGCTGTTGGAACTAACCCAATTTGTAAAAACAAAGAATATCAATACTGTCACTATATATCTATTGAGTAC
>BNXT01000374.1 GCA_025999775.1 Bacteroidia bacterium
CAACTTGCCAAATTTAGTTTTCTCATATTTTCTCTCCGTTTTATCTTTCAAATTTCGCTGTTGGTGTCCGCACTGCTCTTTCGAGCTTGCCACTAACGTGTTGGCGGCTTTATGCTGTGCTTGCTTTCACTAATGTTTGTGCGGGCGATAAACTTGCAAATTGCCACTAACGCTTCTGCGGGCTACGGCAAGCATAGCAAAAAACCGCGTGTTATGCCTCGTTCTTTTTTTCATTCCTCTTTCTTCTTTGAACTATGCGGAAATTCTTCAGCAATCCATTCGCCTGTTTGCAACCAATATTCGTAAAAATATATCCACGCTACTGTCCAATGTATGATTTCGTTGGTAATTAATTTCTTACTGTCCCATTGAAAATTACTTGAGTGATATAAGCATAAACTCCTATCGGGATATGTGTGAGGAGCATTATCTTTCAATTTTGGATTTATAACCTTTACTTTTGGGCGTATTTCTACTCCACACTCTATCGAAATTGTGTATATTGTAATTTCAGGTGCTATAAACAAATCTCCTTTGAAAACAACATTGTTGCCTTTTCGAGAATGTTTGAATGCAGGAAAGCATTTCTGCATTACACCCACCTGAATTTGAGGATTAGGTTTGTTTTGAGAATTATATATCGCCATAAAAACCTTTATTTGCTGCCATCGAGGTTCCAACAGTGGTAGATAAACCTGTTGCACCGTATTTCAACTTTCCTTCTGCAAATGCCTTTGCCTTTTCTTTCGCCTCAGCTTCGTCAATCGCAGTTGCACAAGAAAAACGGTCGCCAAAATGTTGTTGCCATTTTTCACAAGATTTCTTAGGATTACTTCCTGAAACTGCTTCGTTGGCAGACTTTACAAAACTATCAAGTTGAGAAAGAAAGTAATCTCGTTTTGTAGCACTGTAATTTTCAAATAAATCTTCATCGGTGGGAGTCGTCGGTCTGTAACATTCAAATGTCCCACCATTGTTTGGGTCAATTGACTGTTGGATTTTATTAAGCGTTTCTTTCAAAGCAATATCATCTCTGTCGTTATAAGAGATATTATTTGTGGCAAGAATTGTCAATATAAAACCACTTGGCATTTGAACACTCAAATTTTGTGTATTTCTGTAATCACGCCACGCCTTTAAATATCTTACAATCCTTCGCAACTGCTCTTTGTCTTTTGCTCTTTTATTAAACCAATCAAAGAACGCTTTCGGGTCGCTATCAATCCACCCTTTTGATTTGTGGGCTAATTGCGGAATTGTATCATCGTCCTTAATTTTGAAATAAATAGGCAAATCAATATGGTGTCCATCAGCATATAAAACTCTAACGCAAGTTGTTTTATCCGTTGCGCCTTTGCTTGTATGGTCTTTTACTGCATCATATATCCAACTATGATATGTATCAATCGTTTTCTTATCTTCTTCTTTACCAATGAAATATACGCCATCATCAATATCATATTTGAACAAGTTTTTTTTGTCTTCTTCCGACCATTCTGGAATAGGATTTACTGTCGTTTTCATAACATACGACCCTTGACTTCTAAAAG
>BNXT01000375.1 GCA_025999775.1 Bacteroidia bacterium
TAGTTCATAGTTCATAGTTCATAGTTCATAGTTCATAGTTCATAGTTCATAGTTCATAGTTCATAGTTCATAGTTCATAGTTCATAGTTCATAGTTCATAGTTCATAGTTCATAGTTCATAGTTCATTATTCATTATTCATTATTCATTGTTCATTGTTCATTGTTCATTGTTCATTGCACCACCCTTCGACTACGCTCAGGGATCGGTGCGCTGTCGGTCGTTGAGCGTAGTCGAAACGAGCGACAGCCACAGACCATGATAAAAAAAATCACCTTTTTATCACGCTAATCTATAAAAATTTCGTACTTTTGCGGCAAAAAAGCTCCAAACTCCAAATATAATTTTCAATTCTCAATTCTCCACTTTCAATTTATAAAGTTATGAATACAAAGCTGCGATTAATCTGTACAATATTGTTAATATTGTCAAGTGTTCTTGTTGTGCAAGCCCAGACAGGAACCTCCGGAACGTGTACGTGGGAATATACCGCCGGCACGAAGACCATGACGGTACGTCCGACAATAGCGGGCGGCACAGGCGCTATGGCGAACTACGGTTCTGCCGCGAATGGTCCCTGGTATTCTGCCTATCGCACGGAGATGGAGCATCTGGTGATTGAAGACGGCGTTACGAGCATTGGCAACTATGCCGCCGCCTCGTGTACAGCATTGAAAGACATAGTGTTTGGCGATAGCGTGAAGACGATAGAGGGTTATGCGTTTAGTGATTGTTCGGGCTTGCAGGATGTGTATTTTACAGATGGAATAACGCGTATCGGCGAGGGCGCATTTTTCAATTGCCAAAGTCTGCGCGGGGAGTTGCGATTGCCGTTAGGACTGACGCGGATAGAACTCCGAACCTTTGCAGGCGAGAATGCGGCAAAAAGTCCGAATATCACAAAGGTGATAGTACCGGCGGGCGTAACCTTCATAGGAGGTTATTCATATAGTGATAATCCTACGTTGGGAGCATTTGGGTATTGCGATGAATTGGTAGAGGTTGTGTTGCCGGACGGCTTGAAAGAATTGGATGGAAACGCTTTCAATTGGTGTACAAAGTTAGAGGAAGTCAATTTACCGGCAGACTTGGAGACGATAGGGTTCTATGCGTTTGCTCGTTGTAAATTGAGTGGTGCGCTTACGTTTCCGACGGGCTTGAAGACGATAGGAGGTGGGGCGTTTGCTAATTGTACAGATTTGCAGGATGTGTATTTTGCGGATGGGATCACGAGTATCGGCGAGAGCGCATTTTACAATTGCCAAAGTTTACGCGGGGAATTGCGATTGCCGTTAGGACTGACGCGGGTAGAACTCCGAACCTTTGCAGGCGATAATGCGGCAAAAAGTCCGAATATCACAAAGGTGATAGTACCGGCGGGCGTAACCTTCATAGGAGGTTATCAATATAGTGATAATCCTACGTGGGGAGCATTTGGATATTGCGACGAGTTGGTAGAGGTTGTGTTGCCGGACGGCTTGAAAACAATAGATGGAAACGCTTTCAATTGGTGTACAAAGTTAGAGAAAGTCAATTTA
>BNXT01000376.1 GCA_025999775.1 Bacteroidia bacterium
TAATAATATCTTCTATTGGAAATAGGTATCGTCCTCCAAATTTTAAACATTGTGACATCAATGAATTGAGGTCTGCACTAATACTATGATCGCGGTAATGTTCAAGATATACGCTATACCAATTATTCTCTTCCTTTACATAAATAGAATAATGTTCTTTCCCATCGCTTGTAACATCCCGCCTCAGAATCTTGTTTTCTGTCAATCTGAAATACGACCTTCTCACGTAATTTTGCAAATCGCAACCACATTCTCCATCGTAAGCTAACTTGTCTTTTGCTCTATAGCGTTGTTGAGTAACCGTCTTCCACTTGATTTTGCCACTATTCCAACAAGTATCACCTGCCGCTAACATCGCATCCTCATCGCTGTCAAACAGCCTCATCACTAATCCCGGGTCTTTGATGATGTCCCATTGCCACTTGGCGAGGTGCGTACCATTGCCGTAATCCATCAGGTTTTCGTTGAGTTGGTTTTGCATCAAACCGTAGTCGTTATCGAAAGGATGTTTGAGGCTAAAATAACCGTGTCCTAACTCATGCGCAACAGCGATTGATAGGATAGTTTCATTGCTGAAGCCTTGCGTAAAGATGTATCCAAACTGTTTGTCTCTCGGCATGAAGCCGTTAATGTTGCGATTGCCTCGGTCTGCTGTTTCCCTGTCGAAGAAAAACAAATAAGTTGATGTATTATCAAGCGTTTTATTATTCGATGTTAGCCACTCCGAATACGCTGTTTGCAGGTCTTTCATCTCTTGTGTGTAAGCGCTCAAAAGCCCGCTATTGCCTGCAAAAAAGTTAGCGCTGCCCGCATACTCAAAATCACTATCCACTTCTACACTCCATGCTTCGCCAACGGGATTGTAAACTTCGTTTATTTTTTTCTCAATTGCTGATTTGTCGATTGCTGCGCCATTCACAGAAACGAGCACCACTTTATGTGTATGCTCCAGATAGCTATAAACAACGAGTTTTCCGAAGTTCAGATACTTGTTACTACCTATCTTGTACAACGCAAAAACCTCCATCCCGTCGCCTGCCTCACCACTACTGAGGTTGATTGCATACGTGCTATCCGAAGCATTGTAATTGCTTGTAAATACCGTCCCTTTGGGCGTTGCAAATAGCACGTTCTTTGGTTCAAAATCCCTGATGTTTTTATGTTGCGTTAACTTTGCCCTTACTACATCGCTTTTGCCCGTCGGGATTAACTTATACGGCACATAGTTATCGTCAAACTTTTCGTATTTGTTGCGTATCAATAACGACTTTTCGTAGGCATCATTGTATTCATCGAAAGTGTAATAACCGTCGCCCTTGCTGAACGTAACCGTTGCCTCCGTTGATTTTGCGGCAAAATCCGCATACTTAACATTCTGGTCTTCCTGTCCGATTTTGGTTACTACCAATTGGGTGGGTACGGAGGGCGGGATAACCCCTGCCCCTACGGCGGTGTCTGCTGCGAGTGTGCCGTTATCGGGCATATCCACCTGATAAATATTGCCGTCGGCATCCTTGACCGTTATCGGAAAAA
>BNXT01000377.1 GCA_025999775.1 Bacteroidia bacterium
GAAAATTGCGATTTAATTGTTTATGCTGCTAATTTATCCTACTTTCTTCTGAATGAATTGACAGACACTCGACCTCAATATGTACCTGATTTTGCTCAAACAGACGGAACTCCACGAATTGGGAAAAGGAACAAAGCAATATCGCAATTAAAAAAAAAATTGATAGATATTTCAGTTGTTCCAACGATTAAAAGATTTATTGATAGCCATACCATCAAACACTGTTGCTTTTTCAACAAGCAAACACACGCTCCAATCAGTATTACTGCAACCATTGCTTTCAGTCGTTTAGCTACTCTTTCTTTAAGTGGTTTTAAGTTGCCAGATACAGATATTGAATCCTACGGCTTTGAATTATGGGAATTTTCAGGCACTCAAAAATATCTATTTAAAGACGAATCTTCTAAAAGCAAGCCATAGTCAAACAATTAACTCAACTCTCTACAAAAGAAGTCAAAGAACTTACAGAAATTCTAAAATCGTAATAACGGTAGTTTTATTGTTTTAATAACCAATCAATTACGTTTGTTTTTTGTATGCCTTCTATGACTGCGTTGTCATAGTCGAGAGTTAAAACATATTTTGGATAGTTGTCGCGGAGCGTTCTTAATGACGAAAACTCACGTTCAAAGGTTTTTTCGTCATTAACAGTATAGGATACCTGATAATATTCTCGTTCGTTGTTTGGCTTTTGTACCATAAAATCTACTTCTCTATCTTTATTTTTGCCGACAAAAACTTCGCCACCACGTCGTAAAAGTTCAAAATAAACAACGTTTTCAAGTTTGTGTCCTATATCATGGTCGTAACGGTTACTTTGCAAAATGTTTTTCAAGCCCAAATCTACAACATAATATTTTTTGTTAGTTGTCAAAAGTTCTTTGCCTTTTATGTCGTATCGTGGTGCGGCGTAAAGAAGATAACTTTCTGTAAGAAAACTAATTAACTTATTTACAGTATTGTGCGAAATTGTTTTGTCAGAATTTTTATTGAGCGCTGCTGCAATGTTAGTTGGCGAAACAAGCGAGCCGATAGTGTCGAACAGATATTCTATAATCCGCTGTAAGTTATTGAAATTGTGAAGTTTATGTTTTTTTACAATGTCTTTTACAACAACAGTATTGAAAATTGATTTTAAATAATCATTTACAATTTCGGGGGCTGTTTTAGAGAGATTTACGGCTTCGGGAAAACAGGAAGTGTTCATATATTGACGAAAAAGGCGGTCGGTATTTTTCTCTTCGGGGAAAGCAAGCGTGTATTCGTAAAAAGAAAACGGGTGCAGATTTATCGCGACATAACGACCTGTAAGCAAAGTTGCCAATTCGCTCGAAAGCAGATAAGCATTTGATCCCGTTACATACAAATCAAGGTGTTTTTTGACATAAATGGCGTCAATAAGTTTTTCAAAATCCGTCAATAACTGAACTTCGTCAAGAAAAATATAGTTTTTCTCATTGGGATTTGTCTTTGCGATAATTTCGTCATAAAGAGCAGTCCATTCCGTAAATTTTATATTCTTTCGTTCTTCA
>BNXT01000378.1 GCA_025999775.1 Bacteroidia bacterium
GATTATGTGGTGGCATATTATGTTTATTACAACTACTTTTTGTTCTTATTTACCGTTCATTTTGTATTAACTTTTTTCTTTCGAGCAGTGCTTACATTACGGATACAAAATTTAGTCAAGCGTAAAAAATTAGGCTATCGGACTTTGCTTATCGGCAACGATACTATCGCCGAAGGTGTCTATGAGGAATTACGAAACAAAGCCGAAGGTCAATTACTTGTTGGGTACATTAACTTAACGGATCATGACCCCTATTTTCACTCCACATTACCGAAACTTGGCGACGTTGACAGCATTGAGTATGTTATTCAAATTCATCAGATTGAGCATGTAATTATTGCTGCAAATATTGATAGTAATACGCTGTTCAGTAAGGTGTTATCGAAGTTATTGCTTTGTAAAGTGAGCATTTGTATCACGCCGAATTTGAATATTTTAGTACATTACAATAAGGCAGATTTGCTACTCCATACTAATTTGGTAACTATCAGCACCAATGCGATGACCCCATTTCAAGCTTTTGTAAAACGTTGTTTTGATGTGGTTGGAGGCGTCTTATTGAGTATTGTTTTATTGCCGTTTATATTATTTGTGATATGGCGTATTAAACGCGATGACAACAAAGGTCCTTTGTTCTACAGTCAAATACGTATTGGATTAGATGGCAAACCGTTTGTACTGTACAAATTTCGTTCTATGATTGTCAATGCGGAACAACAAGGATATCCTTTGTTATCGAGTGATGACGACCCGCGTGTAACCCCGTTTGGGCGCATAATGCGTAAATATCGGTTAGATGAATTGCCTCAGATTTACAACGTCATAAAAGGCGATATGTCCTTAGTGGGTCCCCGTCCCGAACGGCGTTATTATATCTATGAGATTGTTCAATTAGCGCCTCAATACCGATTACTGTTGCGTGTTAGACCGGGTTTAACCTCACTTGGAGAAATCAAATACGGCTATGCCTCCAATGTACAACAAATGATTGAACGCATGCAATATGACATCCTCTATGTCAATAACGCCACGCTCTCCAACGATCTTAAAATCTTACTTTACACCATTGCTACTGTGCTGCGTGGCGAAGGGAAATAGTCGTTTAATCCGCCGTTATGATGTAAGCCATTTGCTGAATTTCGGTACGAATATTTCGTCTAGATAGTTTATTATTATTAGCCGATGGATACACTCTGTTGCTCAGGAAGACGTATATCAGTTGCGTTTCAGGGTCTGCCCACACCATTGTGCCGGTAAATCCGGTATGTCCAAAGCTCTTATCCGAAGCGGCTTCACAAGCGGGGCTATTTTTACTGTTCTTTTCAGGTTTATCAAAACCCGCTCCACGACGATTATTTCTTATGATGGGCGATGTAAATAGCTCTATCGTTTCCGGTTGTAAATAGTATTTCCCTTCGTATTGCCCTTTATTTAACAGCATTTGAAATATCACCGCTAAGTCTTTAGCATTTGAGAATACCCCAGCCGCTCCGCCAATACCGCCTTGCATGGCAACGGTAGGGTCGT
>BNXT01000379.1 GCA_025999775.1 Bacteroidia bacterium
GCGTAGCATCATGAAAATATTAACTCTTAAATTCAAAAATATAAATTCACTTGCAGGCGAATGGACGATTGACTTTACACAGCCGCAATTTACCGAAAACGGACTTTTCGCAATTACAGGAAAAACAGGTTCGGGCAAAAGTTCAATTCTTGATGCCATTTCATTGGCGTTGTACGGAAAAACACCGCGCGTGGAGGTTACGGGCAACAACAACGATGTGATGACTCGCGATGAAAAGGACTGCTTTTCTGAAATTACTTTTGAAACAAACGGAAAGCGTTGGACTTCAACTTGGAAACAGGAACGTACACGCACCGGAACTCTCAAACAGGTAGAACGTGCCATTGCTGACGAAAAAGGAAATATAATCGCAGATAAAAGCTCGGAATGTGCCAAAAAAATAGTTGAAATTCTGGGACTTACTTTTGAGCAGTTTACCAAAGTAGTTATGTTGGCGCAGGGAAGTTTTGCCGCTTTTTTGCAAGCCGACAAAAACGACAAGGGCGAACTGTTGGAGCAAATTACAGGAACGGAAATCTATGGTGAAATATCAAAAAAAGTATTTGAACGCAACAAAATTGAAAAAGAAAAAATTAGAGAAAATTGATTTTGAACTCGGCGCTATAAAAATTCTTTCGGAAGACGAAATCACTGTGCTACAAAATGAGATTGCAGAATCTGAAAACAATAAAACACAGATTGACAACGAATTGCAAACAATAGACAAGGCTCAAAAATGGCTAAAAGATTTGTCAACATTGAAGAAACAAATTGACGAGTCAAACGCAAAACTTCCAGAACTTGAAGCAATAGAAACGGAAGCAAAAACCGCTTTACAAACTGCTGAAAATGAATTGAAAAAAGCAAAAGAAGAACAGGAAAAAGCAAATCCTGTTTTGATAAAGGTACGCGAATTGGATACGAAGATTGCAGAGAAAGAAAAAGCCATTAAGCCTGTTTTTGAGGCAATTAAAACACTTAAAGACACAATCGAAAGTTTATCGAAAAACATAACGCTGCAGCAACAAGTTCCAAAACTGCGATGAACGCACCGCACAAAACCTTTCAGGCGGAGAAAAATTTATCGTATCGCTTTCGCTTGCATTGGGGTTGGCAAATATGGCGAGCAAAAATATGAAAATAGATACCATGTTTATTGACGAAGGTTTCGGCACGCTCGATACCGATTATCTGGATGTTGCGCTAACGGCATTATCAAATTTACAGAATGAAGGCAAATTGATAGGCGTGATTTCGCACTTGTCTGAACTCAAAGAGCGGATTGCAACGCATATTGAGGTAATGCCAAAAGGCAATGGGCATTCAAAAATAGAAATTTTATGAAAATTATAACCCAATGGCGCAGGCGATAAGTGATTTAACCGCAGAAAATTCACCCTCAAAAAACATTGCAACAAAAAAAATTATTTGTAATTTTGCAGCGTTATTTCAGAAAATAACCAAAATAGTATGCTTGAATTGAAAACATACACAAAAAGGAAAGAATACGATGAAGGTTTATCA
>BNXT01000380.1 GCA_025999775.1 Bacteroidia bacterium
ATGTTTATGAATATGGTGTTATACAAGATACAACGCTAACGGCGGAAAAGACCAATCGCATCATTGAGAAGGGCACCAAGATCATCAATAAACATTCCATGATGATACGTGGTATCGAATATGTTGAGACCGTCAAACGGGCTTATTTGATGATTGGTATTGCGTATTTCTACCAGCATCAATATTCTACGGCGCGCCAATTTTTTAATTTTGTAACGACACAGTTTGCTAAAGACCCTATTCACTACGATGGTTTGTTGTGGTCAGCACGCTCGTACATTCAAGAAAAAGAGTTTGACATGGCGTCCGCTATATTGTCTTCAATATCCGTCAACGAAGCAGCGCTAAGTTCCAAAACGCGTGCCGAACTACCCTTAGTCTTTGCCGATTATTACATCAAACAAGAGAAATATGATGAGGCAATGCCTTATCTTGCGCGGGGCGTTACATCCAACAAAAAAAACTCCGACTTACGTAACCGTTTGGACTTTATTACAGCACAGATTTACCAACAACAAAAACAGCCTGCTAAAGCATTTGCAACCTATCAAAAAATACTCAAACAAAACCCTAACTTGAAGTTGGATTACAACACGCGTATGAATATGGCGATGAGTTACGACCGTAAATATGCCGGTAATACCAACGCTATTACAGAGTTAAAAAAATTATTGACCGATACCAAGCATGAAAAATATTTTGGACGCATTTACTTCGTATTAGGCGATTTAGCTATACAGGAAAATAAACACGAGGAGGGCATTGAGTATTTAGAAAAATCTATGCAGTATGCAGCTAAAGACCGTGACCAGTTGTTACAAACATCCGTCAAATTAGCTGATATTTATTTTGAACGCAATAGTTATGCCATTGCACAAGGATACTATCAAACGGCTGAAACCGTCATATTAAGCAATCACCCGGACTATGATAAAATCAAAAGCAGAGCTAATAACCTCTCCGAATTGGTACAGTCTCTAACGATTGTGCTTTTTGAAGAACAGATGCAGCGTCTGGCACGGCTTCCCGAAGATCAACGCGACAAAGAAATTGACAAACTTATTGCCGAGTATCAGCAAAAGAAAAAAGAGGAAGAGGACAAACTTAAAAATGCACCGGTTATATCTGCGCCGGTGGCAGCTCAAGCCAACGCATGGTATTTCTATAACGAACAAGCAAAATCGTTTGGGTTTAACGAGTTGACCAAAAAGTGGGGACCACGCGACAATACAGACTTCTGGATTTTAACCAATAGACCGACCATGACGATGTCGCAAACCTCGAATGTAACCGACGATCCGACAAATGCCACAGAAGAAATCCGTAAGGATGCCGACTATACGCCTGCCGACAAAGCCTATTACACGCAGAATATCCCATTCGATGACGATGCTAAAAAAGCGTCCAATGCACGCTTGGAAGAACATAAATTCTTGCTTGGTGTTGCTTACTTCAACCGCGTTAACGAACCCCAAATGGGCGTTACAACCTTAGAAGAACTTCTTAAAGACTTTCCTAATA
>BNXT01000381.1 GCA_025999775.1 Bacteroidia bacterium
CCCGGATGCTATCATAATGAGCGTTAGGTTTTGCCATCCCCCATAAACTTCTAACGAGCTTTTTACTTGCACTTCTGCACTAAACAAAAAACGCGACAAAAATGCCCCAAAATTCGTTGTGGATTTGGGAATAGCTTCGCCTTTGGCAGATTTTATGCCAATATCAGACTCTTTTAAGGAATATGCACTAAAGATGGGAGAGCAAAAAAGTATTTATTCGTTTTTGGTGTTAGTGGTGTTTGCACCCTTTTTTGAAGAGTTCATTTTTCGAGGAATTATGTTAGATGGCTTATTAAAACGGTATAGTCCATTAACCGCTATTTTGCTATCGTCTTTTTTGTTTGGATTAGTTCATTTGAATATGCCGCAATTAGTTGGCGGAATGGTAATGGGGTGCTTTATCGGATGGGTTTACTACAAATCACAGAGCTTAACACTATCGATGATTATTCACGCCACAACGAATTTTGGGGCATTTTTGTCGCGTTTTTTGTTTAGTGCAGAAGTGCAAGTAAAAAGCTCGTTAGAAGTTTATGGGGGATGGCAAAACCTAACGCTCATTATGATAGCATCCGGGATTATTGTTTTTTGCAGTGTTTGTATCATAAGGAAAGTGTATGCACCAAGTAGTGTGAATACAGCCACTACGGATAATGTCTAATCAAGCTCTTTTTCCTGCCGAGATAGCGGAGTTTTCCGCAGAGACGCTGATCAACCGTAAACATCGATTTGACCGCTACCAGCGTGAATTTAATAGAGGAATTTGTACAGGACTTGCAAATCCTGACACAATCTAACCTATCCGTTAAAGAAGCGCCGCTCTTAATAACCGCACACTATCGACAAGCCTTATACAAGTATCTATCCGATTTGAGCGTACTGCAAGCAGACATCGACATCCAAAATAAAGAATTTGCCAGAGAAAAGAAATTATACGCAAAGAAAATCATTACCCAAGCCGATTTTGATAAGGTTAACTACACTTTTAAAATGCATCTTTGCGTTACGAACAGACCCAAAACTCGCAACTTTCCGCATGGCAAAATGAACTTACCGATTACCGGATGCGTCTCATTTCATTAGAGCAAACCTTGACCGACCTTTTTAAAGAGTTGGAGAAATACACGCTATTAGCGCCCAATGCGGGTAATATCCAGAATTTATCGGGTATCGAACGAGGTAGTTTAGTTTTTGCGGGACAGGATATTGCCGTATTAACGCCTACCTCAAGCTCTTTGATAGCGGAGACCTACGTTTCTACGCGGGACATCGGCATGCTGCACCCCGCACAAGCCGTCAAGCTACGTGTAGATGCCTACGATGCCTATATGTGGCGCCCATGCCCAACTCTACGCTATGCAAAGCACATACTACAACCTCTGGCAAAGCCAATTGCCGAAATTGAAATCCGATGACGATTAAATCTTTTGTCAGACACCTTTTATTGTTCATTTTCTTTTGTGGCAATAGTAGGGGCGGGTTTGAAACCCGCCCCTACTCGAAAAAAGAT
>BNXT01000382.1 GCA_025999775.1 Bacteroidia bacterium
GCATAATGTTATTTATCTATGGGTTTTACAAAACGTTTTACAAATTCTGTATTTATCACTGAATCTCCTTGAATTTCATCTTTAGCCCTTTGTATCAATAGATAACAATATTTCAATAACAATCGAGGCGACCCCTCTGTATAACCCACTTCTAAAAGAGTGGATATTGCCGAATCATCAAATGGAAATATTGAATCGCTATTATTTCTCGCTAAATTGAGATAATTAATTATCAAAATTTTTGCCGTTTCAACATTTAATGGTTTTAAATCAATAATTCTACCTTTAATTCTACCAGCAAGTGGCGGGGAAAATTGTTCTATCATGGCAAGAGCTTTTCCTGTCATGGCGAAAACTGCACACCAATTCTTTTCTTTATCAATAAGAGTTCTAAGATTTCTCAAATAATTATCTATTTCGGTTTTGTTTAATCTTCCTGCAGTTATTTCTTCAAACTCATCAACAAGAATTATAAAGTCAGTATAGCCTAATCCTTTTACTGTTTCCACAATTGCTTTCAGTATATAAAACTCTCGTTTGTCAAAATCTTTTATTGATCCTGTTGTTAGCAAATCCCAAGTTTTATTGATGCCAATATTATCCGCTACTAACTCATAAAAATAAAGAGCAACGCTTGTATTAGGTGCTATCTCGTCAAAACTTTTCACAATTGCAGCTTTTAACGCATCTTGAATTTCCCTTTTTTTCTTTACATCAGTTCCCTTGTATAAATCATCTACGAAAATTTTATAACTGATATATTCACTTATCGGTAAGTGAACATTTTCCTCAGAAAAAAGAGAAGGTGATATTTTTGCAATTGATTTTAATTGCTCTAATAATGGTTCGTTTTTCTTCAAATGACCCAGAAATACATCCCATAGATAGCGTTTGAAATTTTCTTGACCTATCTCATTTATTATTGAACCTATTAGTTCCGAAAGTTTCGTTCCTGGATTATCAATATAAACAACGTATGGATTAACATTATTCTGTCCTTTAAAATTCTTCAATAACCACCTAATGTAAAATAATGTCTGTGTTTTTCCTGTTCCATAATCGCCTCTAATTATTAAACTTAAATATGGGTCAATTTCTTTGGGATTTTTATTAAACAATGAGTCTTTAACAAAACCGATGATTAATGATAGGGTTTCTTGATGAATTGGAGAAAGAGATTCCATTATCTCATCAGAGGTATTTGAATCAGCAATACCCGAACGAGGGAAAGGATTAAATTCCAGCCCCAAATTCTTTATTGAATCCGTTGCATGACTTTTTGTTTCTTCTAAGATTTGTTCTATAATACTTTTTTGTTCCATAATACTATAACATTAATAAGTGTGAAATATAGGTGTTGCGATGTTTAGGAAAAAGATTTTTTTCTTTTTCTTCGATAAAAATTTCAGAAGTTTTTTGCATACTAATTCTGTTTATATTTTCTATGCTTTGATTTATAATCATTTCTTTTATGCCGTCAATAGAGTATTTATATGTCATCACTATATC
>BNXT01000383.1 GCA_025999775.1 Bacteroidia bacterium
CTATTCGGATTTTGGCGATATCAAAAGTTCGGCTATTTTTCTAATAATTCAACATGCGGATGATAATAAATTGAGAGATAAATACTTACCATTATTGGAGAACACAGCGGCTCAAGGAGAGGCAAGTAAAGGGCACGTGGCTTTAATGAAAGATCGCATACTTGTATGGGAAAATAAACCTCAACTATATGGCACGCAATTGACTTTTGATGAAACCATTGGCGGTTATAAATTATTTAAGGTTGAAGATCCTCAGAATCTCAACAAAAGGCGTAAAGAAATGGACATGATTCCCATTAATGAGTATCTAAAAAATTGGAATATCACGTATGATGTTCCTCAAAATCAAGATAACTAATGCCTCGTTTTCACTATACTTTTTTTCAAAAATGTTTGGGTGCATTTCAAATTGTTGCGGTGTATGTCATATTGCCAAAAACGACAATCTGAAATGCACCCACTCTGATGGTTACAACGCTTCGTTAGGCTTTTCGGAACTATTATGTTGCAGTATTTCTCCTGCCAAATTCAGATAATTGGTAGCGCCTATGGACAATGCGTCGTATTCGAAGATAGTTTTTCCGTGACTTGGCGCTTCGCCGAGCTTGCTATTTCGATAGATTAGCGTGTCAAACACCAACTCTTTAAGGTATTCTTGGGCTTCTTCGACCACCTGTTTTGCCAAACGCAGGCGGGAATCGTACATGGTCAGTAAAACTCCTTCAATATCGAGATTCTCGTTGAATCGTGATTGTACCCTCTTGATAGTTTGTAATAGTTTACCAAGACCTTCGAGGGCAAAAAACTCACATTGTACGGTAATGAGTACCGTATCGGATGCGGTCATGGCATTTAATGTGAGCAATCCCAAGGAAGGTGAACAGTCAACAATGATGTAGTCGTACTCATCCTTTATTTTTTCGATAGTTTGTTGCATGAACCTTTCTCGATTGGGCATATTGACTAATTCGACCTCAGCGCCCACTAAATCAAGGTGTGAAGGAATGAGATCAAGGTTGGGTGTGGTCGTTTTAAGAACCACCGTGTGCGGATCAACACCAGACATCATACATTCGTAAATGCCGGCATTAAGCTCCTCCGGATCGAAACCTAACCCTGACGTGGCATTGGCTTGAGGGTCAAAGTCAATCAACAGGGTCTTTTTCTCCAATACCGCAAGAGCAGCAGCTAAGTTAATGGCAGTGGTGGTCTTACCAACACCTCCCTTTTGGTTTGCTATCGAAATAATTTTTTCCATACAAAGTGGTTAAGAATACGATTTTAGATATTGAAACAGTATAAACTTACAAAGGTACAAAATATTTTTCAATTGAGAGTGGAGTTGTCAAAATCGGTCGTTGAGCGTAGTCGAAACGACAATTTGAAATGCACCCACCAGGATGTATAGGGTCAACGCATTAAAAATAGAGCAATTGAATTAAATAATCTTTGTTCCATCCGGCATTGAGCCGTTTAGAGCGGAGACTTTCTTTGCCGGGATCCTT
>BNXT01000384.1 GCA_025999775.1 Bacteroidia bacterium
TTTTGCAATTACACACAGATTAATGAATAATTAACAATGAATAATGACAGAGTGGAGTGTTGAGAGTGGAGTGTGGTGACAAGTCCTAACGGACTATTTTGCCCGTAGGGCATTCATATCAATAGAAAACAGATGATAGCCTCTCAAAAATTTCCCGTAGGGAATTCACATTGTCGTTTCGGCTACGCTCAACGACCGGATGTTCAACGACCGGCAACTCCAAACTCCACTCTCCACCCGCGCCGATCCCTGAGCGTAGTCGAAATAACCTTCATTATCTAAAAATTTGTTCAAAAAAATTTGGATATTTCAAAAAAAAAATCTAATTTTGCATTATCAAACTTTGATATAAGTGCACGTGTAAAAAAGAACAAAAAAATTTGAACAACTAAAAAATTAAAATTATGAAAAAATTAACCCTAATTACGTTGTTGACTGCATTCGCTTTCTACGGTTGCGATAAAAGAACGGTCGAAAACAGTAGCAATTCTATTGCTGTAACCAAAGTACAATCCCTTGATGTGGCAGATATCGAAAATTTAGATTTAGGTTCGCTTAGTACATCAAAAGTATTGAAATATGAACGAGTGGAGATAGAAAAGACTATGTCAGGTAACAAAAATGCTTTTGGGGCGAACATTATCACATACGCTACAGAAAATCCCAATAAAACAGAATTGGCAATATTAGTTCCGAACAGTGTCGAAGTTTTTTACACTGTGGAAATACAAGATCTGGGGAATGAAAAATATTTTGCGAGATATTATTCGCCGGATCATATTTTATTTCTTGAAACACAGTTAGAATCTAATGTTGTAACTATTCAAAGAATACAACAAGATGAGTTGACTTTGAAAAAAGAAGATGAAACTGAAGGATTTTTTTCAAGTTTTGGTTATTGTCTTGACGCATCGTTGCATTATATAGCTGCAAGTGACTATGCTTTAGGTTTCTTAACAGTAGGAATGATAGCTGGATATTCAGGTTATATTTTAGGTGGATTAGTAATAGGCTGTTCTATTTATGCACTTTAATCAAAATTAAATGTATGACGTGGATTGTTTTTGTAGTAAGTGAAGCATTATTGTTAATCGTTTTTTTCATTTGGGGACCACTATATCCCACTCCGATAGGATTAGGTGTGCTTGTTGCTTTTATAATCGTACAACGCTTTCGACGAAACTATTTAAATTTGCCGTTACGTCCATCAAACCCTTTTTCTAAAGAACATTGGACGTGGCTTTTTAAATTGTACCAAATGGACTGATTTTTGGTAACATGGCAAAGCCAATTGCCGAAATTGAAATCCGATGACGATGTGTTTCATTGTAGGGGCGGGTTTCAAACCCGCCCCTACGGTCATCCATTACATTGTTCATTATTCATATCACGAGCGTAGCGAAGTGATACCTTACCGCTAAAAATCGTCGCACAAAACCCTGCAGCTTGCGCAGGGGTGTGCGACTGTTATTTTTAGCAAGCATTTTTCTTTTGGTT
>BNXT01000385.1 GCA_025999775.1 Bacteroidia bacterium
GAACTTAATGTTATCGGAAATATCAAAATTAACGAACATTTAGGGACTACAATCTTTGCTAATGTGGCTAATTTTCAACAAGAAATGGACAATCTTGGAAACGATGGTTTCATGGATAAACCTAAGAGCCGTCAAGTCAACTTGGTGAATCGTTGGAGCTATAGCACAGACCGTTTTCAGAGCGCTACCACGTTGTCCTTGATCGCAGATGACCGTGAGGGCGGACAAATGGGCTATACTCCGCAACGTACAGACCTGTGGGGCTTTACCAATAAAACGAATCGCTATCAAATATTTACCAAGAATGGCATCCTCATTGGTAATACAGCAAGTCTTGGTACTCAACTCTCGGCTACTTACACGGATATGGACAACCATTATGGTCTTAAATCCTACGATGCTATTGAGAAAAACCTCTACTTTAATGCTATTTACCAGCAAACGTTCGACAGTATTCATAAGTTAGATGCCGGTGTAAGCGTTCAATATAATAACGTTGGAGAGACCTATTTACACGATATAGGACGCTCTCTGGCTTTACCTTCGGCGACGGGGCTGCCGCTTTTTGCCGGTGGCGTGCGTAAAGAAGTTGTACCGGGTATTTTTGGACAGTATAGTCTGATGTTGCCCGATTTTTCGTTGGTTGCAGGCGTTCGTTACGATTACAATACGTACTATCAACAATCGTTATTCACACCGCGGTTACATGTAAAATACAATGTAAACGAAAAAGGCACCTTGCGGGCTTCGGTAGGTAAAGCCTATCGTTCGGCATTGCCATTAGTGGAAAACATAGGACTGATGGCAAGTTCACGCCGGTTGACAACGGCAACAGGCAGTATAGAAGCAGATATTAACCGCATGGAGGAAGCATGGAATTACGGACTAAACTATGTTCACCACCTTCAATTAGGGGAGTCTCACTTGCTAACGCTCAGTTTGGATGCTTATCGTACGACATTTGTTCGGCAAAGCGTTACCGATTTAGACCGTAACGCCCATATCGCCTATTTGTCTATAAGCGATAAAACCTCTTATTCCAATAGCCTGCAAGCCGAAGCGCAGTTTGACCTCTTTGATGACTATTGGAGCGTAACCTTAGCCGGACGCTACAATGACGTACACATGACTTTGAATGACCAATTGATGGAAAAACCCTACGTGAGCCGATGGAAAGGCTTGATTGTCAATAATTTCCGGACTAATCTGCGCAAGTGGATGCTGGATGTAACCATGCAATTTAACGGCGCTATGCGTTTACCTAATACTGCCGGGCTTGCGGAGGCATACTCGCAGCCGTATGCAATCGTTCATGCCCAGTTGACCCGCCGTTTTCGGCATTTTGAAATCTATGCCGGTTGCGAAAATATAACCAATAACGTACAGCCGTACCCTATCTTGGGCGCTCACGACCCCTTTGGAACTTCTTTTGATGCCTCAGTGGTCTGGGGGTCTCTCATGGAACGTACCTACTACGCGGGTTTAAGGTTTAC
>BNXT01000386.1 GCA_025999775.1 Bacteroidia bacterium
TCACCTCTTGGTCACCTCTTGGTCACCTCTTGGATGAAGAACATACCAATTGCCATTAAAATTAGAACCTTTCCTTTCAACTATTTTTTCTTTTTTCAAAATATTGATATGCTTGATGATTGTTTTTTTGGATAGATTCAATTGTGAAACCATATCAATCACAGTCACTTTACTATTTCTCTGCATCATTGCAACAATTGATTTCTGCGTATCCAATAACTCAAATTCTATCGTTTTTAGTGTGACTTTGGTTGTATTAGGACGCATCAACGTAATCGTAAAAAAACCTTCCGTATGAAAAACAGGTTCCGGCAAGCCTACTTCGCGCATTTCGTTTCGCATACGGGGAATACCGGAGGCTACTTGTTCAACTAATTGCATTCGTGTAAATAGTCCGAAAATCAACGGATTACGCTATAGACTCTTAGTGCCGAATTGATTGGCTACACTCGCTAACAATCCGCCGGGATTGCTTATCTCTACTCTATCGTCATAAATCTCAATCATTATTTTGGCTCCTTTTTCATAGTAATCCCTATGTGAAAGAGCATTGATAATTGCTTCCTTGAAAACATTCAACGGAATCTCCCAAATTTCCTTTCGAGGACCGGCTCCCTGTCCTTCAATATCATAGGCTACCTGCAACGTATGCTGTATCCAATTCATTGCCTGACGGTATTGCTGATAAAGCGTACCTGTGAAAATTTTATCATCTAAAATCCGCACTTTATCTGTACCTTTGAATAATACGCATCGCACAACTGCCTGATAAAACAAGTTTTCAGGTTGTTTGGCAAAAAACAGTACGCCTCCGCGTTTAATAATCCGTGACTTGTCCAACACCTGCAAATTGGATAGTACCTGTTCAATCGGCACGGCTGGGCTTATACTTGATGCTCGCCGAAATTCCTCAAAACAGTTTTCGTCAAGTTGAGTGGAAATATCAAAATCAGGACAGGCTATTTCGTCAAAGTAAATACGGTCGCTTTGTTGAAAGAATGACCGCATTTCATCCGCTGTAGTCAACTTTTGTGTGTTGGCGCCTTCCCTTATATAAATCGCTCCACCAAGCACGTGTGGCTTGCTACTGCCCGCAGGCACCTCTATTACCCATACGGCTTTCCCTGCGATATCCACACAGTACATTTCAGTATATACAGCGGGCGAAATATCCCGTATCGAATCCTGCAGCGCTGACCGTTGTTTGTTATCCAGCATCACACCGCACACTACGTTTTCATCGTCAACACCTATAAGAAGATAGCCTCCAGCAGAATTGGCAAAAGCACAGACCTCCTCGCTGAGTTCCCTCACTTTTGGCGGAACTTTGACCTTGAACTCAACATTATAGCCTTCGCCACTGCCGATAATCGTTTTTATGCTTTCTGAAATAAAACATTGGTGCTTAGAGACCGGTTATTCTTATTGGGAATACGTCGAACAATGCGAAGGTAAAGAGATATGGGATTATCTGGCAGAAGTCTGGGAAG
>BNXT01000387.1 GCA_025999775.1 Bacteroidia bacterium
ATTTACAATACACTTAGTCGCCACAAAGAGCCTTTTGAACCTTTACATCCACAGCGCGTGGGTATGTATGTTTGCGGTCCTACGGTCTATGGCGATCCTCATTTGGGACATGCCCGTAGCGCCATCACGTTTGATTTGGTCTTTCGTCACTTGACTTATTTGGGTTACAAGGTACGTTATGTCCGAAATATCACGGATGTGGGACATTTGGAAAATGATGCGGACGAGGGTGATGACAAGATTGCCAAGAAGGCGCGTTTGGAGCAGTTAGAACCTATGGAGGTAGCGCAATATTACACGAACCGTTACCATTTGTTTATGGATAAATTAGGCGTTCAGCGCCCAAGTATAGAACCGTATGCTTCCGGACATATCATGGAACAAATAGAGCTTGTTCAACAAATTTTGAATGTCGGAATGGCTTATATATCGGATGGTTCCGTGTATTTTGATGTGCCGAAGTACAATAACGGTCATCATTATGGACAGTTATCGGGACGCGTCTTGGAGGATTTATTGGCGACTACGCGAGATAACTTAGAAGGGCAAGCAGAAAAGCACAACCCTGCCGATTTTGCGCTGTGGAAGAAAGCATCCCCCGAACATATCATGCGCTGGAAATCGCCGTGGAGTGAGGGCTTTCCGGGTTGGCATTTGGAATGTACAGCTATGAGTCGCAAATATCTCGGCGAACAATTTGATATTCACGGCGGTGGGATGGATCTAATGTTTCCGCACCATGAAAGTGAAATCGCACAAAATGTGGCGGCTTGCGGTAAGATGCCCGCCAAATATTGGATGCACAACAACATGATCACTATCAATGGACAAAAAATGGGCAAGTCGTTAGGTAATTCCATCGCTTTGGAAGCCTTTTTTACAGGTGAACATCCCTTGCTTGCACAGGCGTATAGCCCGATGACGATCCGTTTTTTTGTACTGCAAGCCCATTACCGGAGTACGCTCGACTTTTCAAATGAAGCCCTGCAATCATCGGAAAAAGGATTAAAACGCTTGTGCGAAGCACACAAAAACGTGGGTCATTTGATAGCGCAAAAGACGACCGATAATGCGGAAGTTCAAACTATTATTGACAATTGTCAAGCTGCGATGAAGGACGACTTTAACAGCCCGATAGCCATTGCTAACTTGTTTGAAGCGGTGCGCATTATCAATGCCGCCAAAGATAATAAACTCAGCCTCTCTGCAACGGATATTGAGAAGTTAAAAACGCTGTTTGATAGCTTTCTAAATGATATTTTAGGACTGCATAGCGAAGCTTCCGAATCTTCAAATGAGGTAGTAAGTAAGTTGATGCAAGTGGTTTTAGACTTACGCCAACATGCTAAAAACAGCAAAGATTATGCAACCTCCGATAAAATACGGGATGCATTGATAGATGCCGGTATCACCGTTAAAGACGGAAAAGAGAGTACTACGTGGTCAATTTAAACAATGAATTGAGAATTGAGAATTGAGTGTGGAGAAT
>BNXT01000388.1 GCA_025999775.1 Bacteroidia bacterium
GAGGCAAAAAATATTTTTTAAATTTTATGAGTACTATCACAAATTTAATCAAGTCCGCTCACAGCAGCGGAAGAATGGAGCGAGAACCCATTTCAAAAAACCGCGTCAATGCCCGAACAACGACAGAAGTAGGGAACATCTTTTTCAGAAAGGAGATATTATTATGAACACAAATGAATTTATTCAATCGCTAAAGGAAGAAACAGTAGAAAAATTACTTGAAATTCTTGATAGTGGACAAATTGGCGGACAAAAACTTGACCCTGACTGTCTTAAGGCTATTCTTGACGAGTTAAATTCAAGAAAACTTTCAGAAACGGTAGCAACAGTAAAAGACGACAACAGAGAACCCGGAAGATACACTGCTTTAAAAGCAGTAGCTGTATTAATTTCAATTTTCGGTTACATTGTAATTATATTGGGGATTATAGCCTTAATCTTTTTAGGATCTGAGGGACAAGTTCCTTTTGGAATTGCAGCATTAGTTATTAGCGTTGTAATTGCATTGCCGTTGATTGCTTACTCTAACTTGATTTATGTTTACATTGACATAGAATACAACACACGCAAGACAAAAGAAGCAATTGAAAAGATTCGCAAATAAATATCAAGAATTATGTCAGAAAATACACTTATGGACAAACTCGTTGCAGGATACAACGATATGTGTCCAGAGATGAAATCCAGAATCAGCAAATTAGATTCTGAAATTAAAGCCTCAAAGTCCGAAATTGACGACCTTGCAAAAAAAATAAAGGAATGGAAAGAGAGTTATGATAATTATTCTCGGATTAAGAATAGCACCTCTTATGGAAGTATGCAATACGAGATAGCTGCTATTGCAATGACGAAGTTATTGCCTGAAATCATAATTTTGCACTACCGCCATAATGACCTTGTAAAAAAATACGATAATCTTGTGGCAGAACGCGATTTGTTGTCAAAGAGACTTGATAATCTTGCCTCTTTATCAACAGAAGCAAAAGGCGATACTTATTATCGTTGGTTGGTTGAAGATTTGGATGCTGCCAAAACCGAAGAAGACTACACTGAATTGGCAAATAAATTCAGCGACATAAGCGAATATGAAGATTGCGCCGCGCTTGTCGACAAATGCAAAGAGTTAGCAGAAAAAGTGGCAAAAGAAGTAAAAATTCAAGCGGATATAGAGAAACTTGACAATGAATTAAAGGCAAAACTTAAACCGCTTGACGATGACATTGCAGAAGCCACAGCAGAATTAAAAAAGAAAGAAGATTCTTTTTTGTGGGTTTGCTTTGTCGGTGGGAGTTTCAGTATTATAAGTGGTGTTATACTTGGTACTATACTTGCAGTAATAGTTAATGGAGGTGTATGTTACGTGATACTTGGTGGTGTAGTCGGTTGTATCGGTACTATCATTTACGGTATATCTCCTAATATTAAGATAGAGAAATACAAGCAAAAATTGCAAGAACTTGACAAGCAAAAATCCGCTCGATGCTCCGA
>BNXT01000389.1 GCA_025999775.1 Bacteroidia bacterium
TGAAAAAACTAACGCTTCTTTTGATGGCATCGCTACTTTGCGGAGCCTCAATCTTGCAAGCGCAACGAACAATTACGGGGACGGTAGTCAGCGCTGACGATAAGCAGGGCATACCGGGTGTTTCTGTCGTTGTGCAAGGCAGTCGCCCAGTCGTCGGTACAGCTACCGACATCAACGGACAGTATTCGCTGTCTATTCCAGAGAATGCCACACATCTGGTATTCAGTTTCACCGGTATGAGTACCCAAACTATTGCCATTGACGGCAATACCACCATTGACGTGGATATGTCAACCGGCGCTGTAGGCTTGGATGCCGTCGTCGTAACGGCGCTCGGTATTTCTCGGCAACAAAAAGGGTTGTCGTATGCTGTTACTCAGGTTGATAATACGGAACTCACTAAAGCCAGTTCACGTTCAGCTCTGAATGCTTTACAGGGTAAGATTGCCGGTGTATCCATCACATCCAACTCAGGCGCTCCCGGATCTTCCTCGCGTATCGTATTGCGTGGATACTCCTCGCTCAACGGTAACAATGAACCTTTATTCGTTGTGGATGGCGTTCCGGTTAGTAACAACGCTTCGCAAACGACATTGCTCAATAATACAATGGACTTTGGTAATGCCATTAACGACATTAACCCGAATGACATTGAATCAATGACAGTCCTCAAGGGCGCCGCTGCTTCCGCTATCTACGGCTCGCGTGCCGCTAACGGTGTTATCCTTATTACGACTAAATCCGGTCAAGCCAGAGAAAAACTTAAAGTGGAATATACGGGCAACGTAAATTTCACGAATTATGTACCTATTCTCAAACTACAAGACACGTGGGGACAAGGTTGGAGCGGACACTTTGCATGGGATGAAAACGGAAGTTGGGGTCCTAAGTTCGACGGTCAAGACCGCTTATTCGGCAGAGTTATCAATAACCAACAATTGTACAAACCTTTTGTCGGTCAACCTACTAATATGGAGGACTTTTTTCAAACCGGCGTTTCTGTGGGAAATAGCGTCGCTATCAGTGGCGGTAACGACAAAACGACGTATTACGCTTCCTATTCCAATATTTCGGATGATGGTATCATTCCTACGGATGTGGATAAATATACACGTAATGCGATTACGTTGAACGGACAAACCAAAGGTAAACATTTGTCAATCTCATCCAGTATTACCTATAACCAAAAATCGGTGAGCGCTGTAGGTGGCGGTCAAGGCTATTCGGTATTCAACAACTTGATGCAAATCCCTCGCGATTTTAGTATCGTTGATATGTCTGCCTATCAATCACAATTCTACGATGTCAATGGATTTTATACCAGCTATGGTATTGTTAATCCTTATTGGACTATCAATGAAGATGGTAATAAATATAGCGAAAATCACGTGTATGGTAACGTTAAAATAGATATTCCTTTATACAAAAGTTTGACGTTTACGACGCGTTTGGGTGAAGATTTTTATACGAATCGTATC
>BNXT01000390.1 GCA_025999775.1 Bacteroidia bacterium
GTTTAGAGGTTTAAATTATTAGGGTTTTGTAGCGTTCCAACCTTCGTTTTGTTGGAGATGCGAAGCGTTCACTTCATTTTGAGGGATAGGCATGATGCAAGTTTTCACGTCATAGTTGGTAATATCTTTCTGAGTTTGAGCCTGTGTGCCACCAATAGCCGGTACACGATTAAGGAGTTCACCTCTACGTCGCAGGTCGTGCCAACGGTGTCCTTCATTATACAATTCACGGCAACGTTCATCGGCAATAAAACTGAGTAAGTCTGCTTGATTTTTAGCTGCCAGATCAAGTCTCAGAATGACCGTATTACGCTGAGCCACCGGTAGGAGGGCGTCCACGGCATCACTTAACAGATTTTGTTGAGCTTTGGCTTCCGCTATGATGAGGTGCATTTCAGAGGCACGGAAAATAGGCACATTATCAAACGCTCTATTAGCAGTGTAAGGATATTTAGGACCTCTATATGCCGGATACGTGGATACACGGACAAACCCTATTCTACGGATGTCAGTGGTAGCCATCAAGTCATAAAGTTTTTTGGTATTTTTACCACCATAACTTCCGTGATAGTAGTTACCCATGCTACTGACACCCGGATTGGAAGTACTATTATAGAACACTGTGAATATATCTTCTTTTGTTGCGTTGTCTTGGTCTAACCACATTGCAGAGTAAAGGCTATCAACAGTCTCTAATTGAGCGCCGGATAGGTCGAGCGCCTCTTGTGCGGCTGCGGCAGCGCCAGCCCAGTCTGCCATATAGAGTTTAACACGGGCTTCTAATGCCGATACAGCGCCTCTATTCATCATGAAACGTT
Source organism: Bacteroidia bacterium (assembly GCA_025999775.1). Classification (GTDB taxonomy): domain Bacteria; phylum Bacteroidota; class Bacteroidia; order Bacteroidales; family P3; genus BNXT01. Next base: position 819 of record BNXT01000390.1, read on the forward strand.
TGTCTGTGTTAGACGCAAAAGCATGACCTCTCGCAAGATCAAATTCAGCTTTTGCTTTCTGAATGTCTGATAGAACCAAATTATAGGTTTCTTGTACCGAAGAACGCACGAAAGTACTTGCAGCAGTAACAGGTTCTTCGTAAACCAATACAATACCAAGCGAGTTAGGTTGGTAGGTGTAGGGTAATCCAAAGAAATTAACTAACCAAAAATGTCCAAGCGCTTTAAGTCCATACGCCTGTGCCATGGACAGATGGATGACTTCCTTGTCTGAGGCACTAAATTTACCATCATTTTCCATCTTTTTTCCGTAATTAATGGTTCGGGCGCTATAATCTATCATACGATAGGTATATTGCCACATATCCGCAAGATAGGAATTCGTTGCTTGATATTCGTACTTTTCAAAATCGTTAAAGTATCCGCTGTTACCGAAAGCATTAGTATTCATATCTGCCAAAATATCACCCATAACAGGTATGCAACGTCCGGCGACTTCGTTATTGTCTAAAACGGAATAGATACCAATAGCATGATTTTCGAGGTCAACGGCGCGTACCACGGCGCTATTTTCATCAACATTGCGGCTCTGTGGCCACACCAAGAAATCCTTGCATGAAGAAAGCAAAGCCATCAAGACTATAAAAAGAGTTGTATAT
>BNXT01000391.1 GCA_025999775.1 Bacteroidia bacterium
TTATTATGTTTATGCTTATTGGTTGCTGTCGTTTTTACAGCATGTAAGAAAGAAGATCTTCCGAAAGCAAGTTTAGATATTATGGAAGCAGCCTTAGTGGAAGCAACTCCGGGAGATATGGAGGTTTATCTTCATTGGGAAGCGTTGCAAGATGCCAACCCCACAGGTTATTATTTATCGTGGGTTGCCGGTAGTTCATTAATATCGGGAGGTGAAACAAATCTTGGGAGTAATATTACTTCAACAACCATCAGTAATTTGGTTAATGGAGAAACCTATACGTTTTCTATCCAACCCATTTATGGAGACAGAGGCAAGGGAGGTAAAATATCCGTAAATGTGAAACCTGTTTCGTCCAGACCGGCGCCGACTAATTTTCTGGCAATCCCCGGAAATCAAACGGTAAAGCTCAGGTGGACAACACCCACTAATGGAACTCTTACAGGATATGAATTGAGCATTTCTACTGGAGGGACAGCTGTTGCAATAGCCAGAGAATTGGAAAGTTACGACGTAACAGGGCTAACCAATGATACGGAATATACTTTTTCATTGGTTGCTATTTATGCAAATGGAAATTCGGATGTTGTTACAATAACCGCAACACCCAGTACGGCTCCTCCGATTGGTTTTCTGTGGTCACAAATTGACTTAAAATTAGGAGCGTTATCCGGTTATGTAAAAGTATCTAATCCGGTGTTTTCGCCCGATGGAAATACTATTTATGTGCCTACATCATCTCCTAACGGACATTTATTTGCCGTAGATAGAGAAACAGGAGCTATAAACTGGATTTCGGAAATTTCTACGGTAACTTACGGTGGGGGAGCAGTAGTGGGTACTGATGGCGTTATTTATCAATGTGGTACGGATAGAAAAGTATATGCACTTAATCCTGCTGATGGTTCAAAGAAATGGACGTGTGATGTGGATGCAGTAATTGGCGCTTTTCCGGCATTGTCCACAAGCGGTGTTTTGTATTGCGTTACCAATGGGGGCACACTGTATGCAATCAATGCAAATTCAGGAACAATTGCGTGGAGTAAAACAGTTACAGGAACAGGAAGCGCAGTTGCCGTTGATGCTTCCGGCATATATGTCGGAACAAGTACGGAAATATCCAAACACGATGCTTCCGGCAACCAATTATGGAAAGTTGCCTCTACTCTGAATGTTACCGAGCGTGGCGCGTTTGCCATAGATGGAACAACCCTTTATGCGACCTTGAAAGGCGATGCCGGTTTGACTGCTATTGATATGAGTACCGGCGCTATCAAATGGACGTATGCAAATACCGGAGGCGGCGATGCTTATTTCCCAATCGTAGGGACAGACGGTACAGTCTATTTCAATGATAAAGGCGGAAAGAAAGTATATGCCGTTAATAGCAATGGAACATTGAAATGGGAAAAAGATTTGGGCGCCGCTGCAACCTATTGTGGATTAGTATTAGCTGATAATGGAAAAATCTAT
>BNXT01000392.1 GCA_025999775.1 Bacteroidia bacterium
GTAAAAAATGCGAATACGAGTTTTGTCAAGCAAAACAAAACTTACCCAAGTATTTTCATTGGCATATTCTTGACCAACTAAATTTTTATCTATGATTTCTCCATTGTGTGTGAATGAATATAAAAATGCTAATGTTGTATTATAATTAACTCCCAATATGGATTCCAATACACAAAGGATATATATACTATCATTAAGTACATATTTGAATTTACATCCGGGTATATTTTTTTCCTTTGTTTCATACCATTTATCATCTTCACCCAATTCTTTTAAAACGCAATATATATCCGCCTCTTTTTTATGCAGAAATTTCATTGCTTCTTTTTCTGTCATATCAACACTTAGATGTCGTATAGTTTTATAGTTGATAGGTGGATTAATAGTTTTAAACTTTTCCAAGAAAATTTGGAACGTTTTATCCGTCACTTTCTTTTCTCCTTGTGCCTGACAAGAAGTAATGCAGCACATCATCATAGCTGCTACTAAAATAAATCTAACGTTTTTCATCATTTATCGTTTTTTAAATTATATATCTTATCTTGATTTTTTCTCACATCCGTTACTATGTAATAATCATTTTTGTCTTGTGTAGATACATCTCCCTTTATTGAATGTTGATCGGTATCTACCCAAAGTTTATTCATTCTATTTGTTCCACTAGTTTTATCAGAAGTAGCAACGTCATAAAAATAATAAAAATCCATCTTTTTTGTTTTGTCATATCCTTTTCCCACTATCACCATAAAATGATTGGTTGCACGAGGATTGTTGAATGTAGAACCACATTTGTAAATCCATTTATCTTTCTTCCAATACGGATGTTGTACACCTATCATAATGGGTAATTTATGTTCTTTCAACGATATATCTATTATTTGCACAGCCTCCTCAAACTGTTCCTTATTAAATGTAAGTCCATTGTCGTCATATTCTATTCTTGCACCTGCTGTATCTTCACACGAACGATTTGTTTGAGCTATAATTATTCGGGTGGTCGGTGTTGCTCCCGCATTTGATAGAATTTTCTTTGCTGCTTTATTGCAACACTGATTTTTATCACAGTCACTTGCCCAACAAGTTTCATTGCTAAATACAGAATTACACTGGTTTATCCACCAACTGCCATCTTTATTAAGTATAATATCATCCTTTTCATCTCCCCATACTCCCGGCAGTTCTTCTGTGGTGTGTATAAATAACGATTTGATTTTTTCAAAAATACTTTCGTCTTCTTTGGCTTGAGTGTCCGATTTTACTACAATGGCTAAATAATTTAGCCATTGTTTTGCATCCTCTTCCGGCTTGTCGCCGATGATTTGAAGTAATAGTACAGGCTTTTTGGAATCATCGTAAAACGTAATAATGCCATAATTTGTTGTATAGCCTGCTTTTACAAATTTGTTATCTGCCAAATCTTTATATCCAATCAGTTTGATGTTACTATTTTGCAATGTAATAGCA
>BNXT01000393.1 GCA_025999775.1 Bacteroidia bacterium
TTTTTTTTTTTCAAGCAGAAGACGGCATACGAGATCTAGTACGGTGGCGGGGGGGCGGAGATGTGTATGAGAGACGGGTAAGAATAAAGCACCTAAAATCAAATGTGCTAAAGTGATATACGCGTAAGCATCCATTCTACCAAACATTTTGAACATCCAATACAGTTCGCTCAAGACAGGCAAAAATGCTGTTAAAATCCATCCAATGACCCCACTTTCACTCACAGCAATAATTACAGTCCAAATATGTGTGATAGTTGCTGTAATTGCAAATAGACCGAAAAAGAAATTGAGGATTGTTTGCATGTTATTAGTTCCCTTTGTTTTTGACATAATTTATAAATTTTTGTTTAATTGGCTCTTACACTATGCAAAGTTACTCTTTCTATCCATTTTCGACAAACATTTATGTAGTGTATTTCCTACATTAGTGTCACTAAACTTATACATAAATATAAACAATTTCATGAGAAAACGACTCTAAAAGTTTTTGTCGTTGTTGTTCATTCACTTCAAGCAGTACAAGATGTTTTTTCGAATATGCTTGTTTGCAGTAAAGTTCTGACAAAAAATCGTAGTGAAGTACTTCCGAAATTCGCATTAGCAATTCTATGTCAATACTTTGATTGTTGTAGATAGTATAAACGTAGTCACGGCTATGACCTATTGCCTTTGCAAAATCAACCACAGAGAGTTTGCGCTCTTTTACTTTTTGTTGAATTATTTCACCGATATGTATTGGTTTCATTGCTGGTAAGGTTAAGGCTCAATTAAAACCCCGGCTTGATGTGACTATTGTCAGAAATACTTATAGTAACTACACAGTAGAAACGATTTCCAATTCTGCCATCTGCCTCTTGTACAAGTCCACCAACTTGCACACATTTTAAAAGTAAAGAAACATTATTACCTTGCCAAAACCATGTTTCGGTATAGGGGTCATAACGGGGATCAAAATCCGAAGGCATCGCAAAAGGCTTCCCAAACAAGTTTTGAAAAGACATTTTTAGACTATTTATCATTGTGTTATTTGGAAAATAGGAATGATCTACATCAAGCAATTGAGCCTCTGTTGCCATAACTATATCGGCAAGCATATTGTTTTCAAAACGTACGTTAAGTTGTATAAGATTAAATTGAAACAATTGCCTACAACAAGTACTTGTACAATGATACCACGTAGAAATTCCATCAGTTTTCCAATAAACCAATTCATTTTCCCATTTTGATAAGGGATCGCCTAATTTGAGATCCTTAAATCCTGCATGTTTGTCTAATGCTGCATTAGATTGGGACAAAATGGTCGTTGATACAGCGGCTGAAATCAAAATTGTAAAAAAAAGGTTAGAAGCTTTCATGTTGTTGAGAGATTTATAAACTTCAACCCCTAAACCCTAAGCAAACAAAAAGCGTGAAATGCTCGTTGATTGCTTATTTTCAGAAATCAGGTATGTAGTATTAACC
>BNXT01000394.1 GCA_025999775.1 Bacteroidia bacterium
CTCTGGCGGCAATATCCCCGAATGACATCATATCAATAGATGTCTTGAAAGATGCCTCCGCAACCGCTATTTACGGTTCTGCGGGCGCTAACGGCGTTATCATCGTTACCACCAATCGTGGTGCAAAAGGCGCAACTAAAGTGTCCTACGATGGCTTTGTAGCGCTGCAAACACGTGTTAAGAAATTGGACGTGATGACCTTGCCGGAGTTTGCGGAGTACCAATATCAACTCTACCAAGAAGGCTTCTTGCCGAATGTGGACGCTACCTACGCAGACCCTGACATCCTTGGACCCGGTACCGACTGGCAGGACGCCGTAACACGCAACGCTTTGATGCAAAGCCACAACCTCTCCTTGTCGGGCGGTAGTGATAATACCAACTACGCAGTTTCTTTCGGCTATACCAATCAAGAGGGCGTACTTATTTGCTAAAGAGCATGCTAAATTGATTCTCACGGCTTTGGAAGAGGATACACTGCGTAAAGTGCAGCATAAATGCGTCGAACTGGGCGGTAAATGTGAGATACTACCATACGACTTGTCCGATATAGAGGGCATCAATACGTTGGTAGATACGGCATTGAGCTTCTATGGTGGTATTGATGTTATGTATAATAATGCCGGTATCAGTCAACGGGCAAAAGCGGGCGACACCTTGTTTGATGTGGATAAAAAAATTATGGATGTCAATTACTTTGCGCCGATAAAAATCACTAAATATTTGCTTCCTGCAATGCTTAAAAACGGTGGTGGCACCTTAGCGGTTACGACAAGTATATCCGGACGTTTCGGCTTTCCGTTGCGCTCTGCGTATTGCGCCTCTAAACACGCTCTGTACGGCTTCTTTGAGACCGTTGCAGCAGAGTATTACGACCAAAACATTCGCGTAGCGCTCATTTGTCCGGGACGCGTCAAAACCAATATTTCGTGGTACGCCCTAGAAAAAGACGGCGCACGTCATGCCAAGATGGATGCCGGGCAAGCCGGCGGCATCACTACCGAAAAAGCGGCAAAAAAAATCGTACACGCCATCCGTAAACAAAGACCGGAAACCTTAGTAGGCAGTATGGAACTGCTGATGGTCTATATTAAACGTTTTTTTCCACGTTTATCCCGCCAATTGGTACGCAGGATTAAACCGGAATAATACCCTCATGTACAATCATCGCTTCCAAGCCGTTGTGATATGACGTTTCCCACTCGGGCCATCTTTCTTGATAACATCAAAACCTGCGACAGTCATGGCACGGCGTACACTCCCTTTGGCACAATACGTACTAAGACAAGCGCCCTGTGTCATCGCACAAAACAACTTGCTAAATACGGCTTCTGTCCACAATTCCGGCTGTACATTAGGTGAAAACGCATCCCAAAATACAATATCGTATAGATTGTCGGATAATACCGTATCTACTAAAGAAACTTGTTGTTTATGCAATGAAAAATACGGTGAAATTTGAAC
>BNXT01000395.1 GCA_025999775.1 Bacteroidia bacterium
GCGATGCTCGTGATTGTTTGTTTTAGGGAGAATGTAAAATGTCTGAATCAGGATTTGCAAGATTAAAGGATTAACAGGATTTGAACAATGGATGAGCGTAGTCGAAGGGCGGTGCGTTACTGGTTGTTTCGACTACGCTCAGGGAGCGGTGCGACATCCACACTTAATTCTGTTGTAGTGACAAGGCGCGCCTTGCCACTACGGTCATCCATTGTTCATTGTTCATTATTCATTATTCCTTGTGCGATACCGACGACTATAGCAAATAACAATGTTAACATCGAAATTGGGAACATTAGACGGTGATAATCTGCAGGTGTTTTGCAGTTTTTAAACATGCCAAGATACACCATAAAAAACGGCAAACAGCCGCTAATTATCAAGGAGTAGCGTGAGGGTATCCATCCGTACCTCCCCCATTCGATAATAAACGCTGTCATGAGTAACAGATATTGGTATCGGCGTGCTTGACGTAATCCTAACAGATTAGCAACCGTAGTTTTGCCAACTTTAACGTCGGCTTCGATGTCGCGAATATTGTTATTATTAAGCAATCCCACCACCATCAAACCTACCGCGGCAGCATGCACTAACACCGACATACTCCATACACCGGTTTGTAGATAGTAAGCGCCCTGCACCGTCGCTATCCCAAAAAAGATAAAGACCGATACATCACCCAGCGCATGATACCCGTATGGTTTTCGACCATTGGTATAGGCTATCGCAGCGAATATCGCTAACAATCCTATTGCAGAAAATAGCCAATGATTAGCGCTCCATCTTATGCCAAATGCCAGCGCTATCATGCTACACCCAAAAATAACCGCCAAAGCCGCCAAAACAATGCAGATACCTTTGGTCTCTCTTAACGAAAGTAGCCCCTCCTGCACATAGCGCGTATCACCAAAATAGTGATCTTTATCGGTCTGTCGCACCGCATCGCCATAGTCATTGGATACGTTGCACAAAAGATGTAAACACCAACACGTAAGGATAGTAAGTATAGCGACACTCCAACGAAAAGAGCCATCACTAAAGGCAAGCATTGACCCTAAGACAATCCCCGCCGACGAAACCATCAGCGAATACAATCGCAACGCTTTGATAATAAGAATAGCCTTGTTCATCATAGATTTCAACACCTCATACCCTACGGCAAATCCCTCAATTTAATTTCCAATCCCCTACTTGGCAACATCTCAAAAAACGTTTGTATCGCGCCCTGATGATTCAATAAAAAAGCAATGGGATAATCAATAATCCCTAATTGATTCATCGTATCGAACTGTTTATTAAAATTCAAATAGCGGTAATAGGTCGGTGGACGAGGCTGTTCTCGTTGAAATTTCACAAACTCATAATCGCAATTAATCACAACAAAATCAATCGTATCGCATGTTTTTGCCAATTCATTGAGCGTTTTTATTTCGGCATCGCAGGACTGACATAGTGTATTCACA
>BNXT01000396.1 GCA_025999775.1 Bacteroidia bacterium
TCTCCATAAAGCAGTAAGCGGTCGCCAATCCTAACGGCGTCTTCTTTCACATTCAAACTACGTCCATCATCAATGGTTTTATATCAGAAACCGATTTTAAACTGCGTATCAACTATAACCCGGGTCTACAAACCGGCTAGTATTTTTTTGTCGTCCATCCCAACCGATGCCATCTGTTGTTTCAAAGAGCACCATACCGGAGCGATTCATGATGACCAATTCATCCACGTTGGGCATAAACACATCATTGATACCATCTTGATTTCTCGGTGTGAATGCGGTAGGAACAGGTCCGTAATCAATCGAGGTTTTACCCGGGATATAGTTGATACGCAGTTTAAAATCGGCTTCTGATATACAACCATAAGCTGTTGTGTCTATCACCGTCAATTTGAATGTTTTAGGATGCATCAATTGTTCGGTTCTAATCCAATTATCACTTGTATCCGTCAAATAAGTCCATCCGTCTTCGTCTGCATCTGAGTTCCAATGGTATTGGAACACGAAGCCGGGCGGACGACCAAGACCTTCTCCATAAAGCAGTAAGCGGTCGCCAATCCTAACGGCGTCTTCTTTCACATTCAAACTACGTCCATCATCAATGGTTTTCACGCTGTCAATCTTCGCCGTGATAGGCGGTACTAAATTGACTGTAAAATAGGTTGTATCAAAAACAGCTATTTTCTCTAAACAGTCAGTATCTGTGCAAGCTGTACCTATACCTACCACCATAAAGTGCATTTCCGGACTAAAAGGTTCTACTTCTATAAATTCCGTTGGGTCTCCAAGTAACAATGTGTCTGAGTATGGCATATAATAGCCTCCTTCATTATAGCTATACCACATCATAGCTCGACCTTCGGGTTCGCCTCCTTGATGTGTAAACTCTAACGGTATCAGCGGTGTGCCTTCACATACAAATCTCGGATATTGTACAGTAGGTTTGTAGGCGCCGTCCACAGGTATCTCTATGCTTCCGGTCGTTGCACACTGATTTCGTGTTGCTCTTGTTATAAAGTTTTCTTTAACCGAGAGTGTAAATGTTTCCTTAGCTTTATACATCATTTTTACAGCCGCGTCATTTTTATTTGCAATACTATCTACCAATCGGTCAACCTCGTGCCATTGCTTGTCGTAACGCTCTATTGGTTGTCGTATGCCATTATTGGTTACTTCGCTGAGAGATACTATCACATCGGTATCTTTGTAATTTGCCGGCGATTTATTGGCAGCCAGCTTTATTTGTAGGTTTCTCGGTATAAGTATGTCCGTTGTTGCCCTATTAGTAATGCCGCATCCGCTAAGACGAAGACTTATCGTACCCGACGTTGTATCTGGAATAAACCATACTGCTGTAACACTGTCTTGAGGTATAACCTGTTCCTTGATATATTTCCAACCATCCGGGAATGTCCAATTATAATCATATCTCGATAATAGCTGATCTGCGTTCAGACGTACA
>BNXT01000397.1 GCA_025999775.1 Bacteroidia bacterium
TTTGTTTTTTGGTCGGTTTTGCCCTTATCACATTTACCGGATGCGGTAAGAAAGCGGTAATTCCCCATGAAGAAATCACCGCCATAATCAACGCAAAGATTTTTGACGGAGAGAACCTCATTGATAGCACAACGGTTGTGTTTCAGGGAGGTTTTATTCAGGCGGTTGGCGGTGAAATACCCGCAGGGGCAACGGTTATTGACGCACAGGGAGCAACCCTTATGCCTGGTCTCATAGACTCGCATACGCATACCGATATAGACGGTTTGAAGGACGCTCTATTATTTGGAGTTACGACAGAACTTGAGATGAACGGTAATTGGTCCCTCAAAAAGCGCAAAAAAATATCGGAACGTACTGATATTGCGGACTTGCGTTCTCCCGGAATGGGTGTTACTCCCAAAGGCGGACACCCGACTGAATATGCGGCACAAAACAATGCTTTGATGCGTTTGTTTATCCGCTTTTTCTTCCCATCTGTCGAAACGCCAAATGACGCAGTCAAATTTGTTGACAAACAAATCCGCAATGGAGCCGATTACATTAAAATCTTTATAGAAGACGGAAACTATATAGGTTTTCCCGGACTTCCCTTGCTAAATAAAGAGACTCTCAAAGCGGCTACAGATGAAGCCCACCGCAATAATAAACTGGCTATCGCCCATGTAACAACCCTTGAAGGAGGCAGGCAAGCCGTTACCGCCGGGGTGGACGGCTTGGCGCACTTGTTCTTTGACCAGCAGCCTGATTCCCAATTTATTAAGGACATCACAGTATCCGGCGCATTTGTTATACCCACATTGGTAACGCTGTCAACCGCTTTTGGTAATGATGCTACCGCATTGGCGGCGGACAGTAGGGTTAGTTCCCGGCTAGATCAGGAATGGCTTACTTCTTTATCTCGTAGTATGAATGTTTATCCACAGGGAAAAATGGAAAATGTTTTTGCCGCCGTTATGGCGCTTCATGAGGCGGGAGTTGATATTTTGGCAGGTTCTGATGTATCGGATCCGCTTCCCATTCTCGGCGGACTTGCTCACGGCGCAAGTTTGCATCATGAATTGCAGTTATTGGTTGCCGCAGGGTTTACACCCGCAGAAGCATTACGGGCGGCAACGGTTACACCCGCCCGCAGGTTCGCCCTTACCGACCGGGGCAGGATCGCCCCCGGACTCCGTGCGGATTTAGTGCTGATTGACGGCGACCCGCTAACCAATATCGCAAACACGCTGTCTATCAATTCGGTGTGGAAAGGCGGGGTAAAACTCACCATTCAAAAAAATTGATTGGACGCATTAGGTCATATATGGTTCTCGGCTCTTTCAGGAAATTACTCCCCCGCTGTATTGGGTTATAAAATAATGTAGTACGCCCCCTACATCGCCTAACAGGTCTGTATATGCTGCGTGTCGCCCTCGTTAGAGTCTTCTATTTTTAACAACTCAATATAATGTGACT
>BNXT01000398.1 GCA_025999775.1 Bacteroidia bacterium
AAGCAATAGTATCTTTTATTATATGCTTTGGACACCAACTGTGACTTATGTTTGCAAAATAAAACCGTATTCTCGGCGTGTTACCTGCTATATCTGTTTCACCTTTAAACGTTACTAAAAAATCCGGGTGATGCGTTGAATCAACAATAATATCGTTAGGAAATTTGGTCATAGACCACTCGTACTCAACAAACTTATCCGAAGATTGAATAGTATAGACTTCCGATGTATTTAAGCAAGGGTCTCGATTACCCAACACCTCAAAGTGTGGTACTGCAAAAGCGGTTACCCACCTACTTAATTTAGGTCCCTCATTAACATAAATAGTTCTATCACATGGACACGAATCACATGCGTCGACACAATTGCTACAACTATCAATGCCATTGACCGAAATATAGCCGGAGGTAGGTCCCGATTTAATGGTAATCTCAGGGGTCAGAGTAACGGTATCTGAGGTTGTATCCGACGCTTTGTGGCTCGTCCAGCCCAAAGGGAATGTCCAACGGAAGCGTTCAGGCGTCGATACGGAATCACCGGTAAGAAAACTTGCTTTTAGAGTTATCGTATCATTTTGACACACCGTATCAAAAAAAGCCTCGTAAATATCCATCATAGGTTCGGGCACAGGCAAAAGAGTATCGGTTGGAGCGCCTATTCTATTTTCATACGGGCAAAACCGCCAGTTACGTTTTGCTACGGAATCTATAATATCGGTTGCAGTAGCCACGCGGATGACACCGGGGTATTTTCCCATTGCCACTCTGACCGCAGCTTGTTGTTGTTCAAAATTCGTACCCAATATTTTATAGGAAGGATCCGGCATGTGCCAAACATAAGCCGGCGCCAAATCATTTTCCACAGCAACATCTATAACCGTTCCATAGCAAGCCTCTGTATCGCTGATGGCTATATAACCCAAGTCTCCAAGGTTAAGAGTATCCATCCATTGAATCATAACCTTCAATGTATCGCCATGCAACTTACACCCTTCTGCTTGACGCTGTGCCGTAATACCTATCAGTGATTGATTACGCGTTTTACCGGCAATGGATTGGATATATACATTGTCATCGTTAATACCGGCAGTATAAAAAAATCCTACAGTGTCTTCATCCAAACTTAACCATTTGTATCGAATGTTTCTACCGGTATCTGCCACATTAGGCAATACTTTCCATAAATGACCTTCACCGCCAATTGCAGGAGCGTACAAGTGCATACACAAGGTATCTGCAAATTGTACGTCTTTATCGCCAAAAAAATTATCATACGCGAGTGCAAAGTTCTGAGGCACCGGTGTTTTTGGTCTTCTATGAACATTGGTTACGGTCATACGTCCAGTATCACTGCTACTGCAAGTATTGACAGCTATGACTTTCATTACTCCTGTGTTTTTCGGCGCTATGAATCGTTTATGAGGCGTAGAAGTAGTGGGTACGGTATCTATATAGGGC
>BNXT01000399.1 GCA_025999775.1 Bacteroidia bacterium
CTACGCTCGTGATATAAATAATGAACAATTAACAATGAATAATGAATGTTTTGAGGTGCTATTCATGTCCCGTTAGGGACAAAATGTTGGTAGAAAAAAATGAGCCTCCACCAACCCGCTTACCGTTAGTAAGCGACCAAATCAAACGTGCAATTGTCTGAATCAGGATTTTCAAGATTTCAAGATTAACAGGATTTGAATAATGAACAATGTGGGGGAATTCCTACATTCCTACATTCCTAAATTTCTCAATTCTTCACACTCCACTCTCCACTCTTCACACTCAATTCGATAGCACCTCAAACTTTTTTTAACCAAAAAAAACTGCACGCGAATTTACGTAACTCATTGAAAATCAATACAAATTGTGGAGCTGGGCGGATTCGAACCGCCGTCCAAACAAACAGCAAAAATGTTTTCTACACGTTTAGCTCTTATTTGATTGTCGGTTATCGTCTTGGCTAAAAGCGTACCGGACGACAACTTATCTTCTGTTTACAAAACGTGCTTAGAAGCATCACACATTTCGGCTCAATTTGTTAACTGATGCTCTTGGTGTTCTCCTATTGAGCGAAGTGTCCCACGAGAGCAGCCCAAACTTAGTATCTAATACTAAGCCGCGAGGGCGTAGTTGTTGTTTTCGCCATTTATAGGCATGAACATTGGGATTTACGAGGCAAACTATTCAACCCTCGACGTGCTTACATCCCCACTGACTTTGCTGTCAAAACCAAACAGCCCCATACTTGCGTGCAGATTTATACCCCGCAAAGGTACGATTTTTTTTCGTGATTTCAAAATTTTTATTTCACATCTCAGGGTCAACGCATTAAAAATAGAGCAATTGAATTAAATAATCTTGTTCCATCCGGCATTGAGCCGTTTAGAGCGGAGACTTTCTTTGCCGGGATCCTTTTTTAAGAGATTCAAGGCGATTTTGCGTATGATAGCAAAATTTTCAGCCGCATGTAGGGTATGCCATTTTTTAGTTCAAGAATTTGTCTGAGAAAAGACAAATTTGTCCTCCCAAATAATTCGATAGAGTTATTAGGATTCTGCCCCGCATAGAACCGCTAAGATGCTAAGATGCTTAGATAATTATTAACAGCTCCCAATGAAAAACGGTATGTTAATATCCTATCCTTTTTTATTTTTTAATGCGTTGACCCTGTTTCACATCTATGTAAGGCGCTATTTTTCGATAGGTCAAACTATCTATCAACGGAAGTTTTCGGATAGCATCAATGCTCTGATATTCGCCGTTTTCTTCACGATAGCGAACAATCGCTTTGGCTTGGTAGTAATCCAAATATGGATGCCGCTTGAGCGTATCAATATTAGTCGTGTTGATATTGATTTTTCGAATGTTTTGTTCATCTATCACAAATGCCGTTTTTATTTGTTCGTACTTAACGCTATCAATACCCCAAATCTCTAATAGCTGCTCTTTCTTAT
>BNXT01000400.1 GCA_025999775.1 Bacteroidia bacterium
GTGCGGGTGATAACTATCCGATGTATAATGTAAGTTGGGGAGATATAGTGGGCACGTCATCGGGCGGCAGTGTAGGTTATACAGAAAAAGGGATTACGTATTATACGGATGGTTTTTGTTACAAATTTACCTTTGTAAAAAAACACCTTATGTCAAAGATTAAGAATAACAGTAGGGTCAGACTTGGCAATTATCAAGTCTCAGTTACGCAAGGATGAGAAGTTTTCACAGGGCGTAAGATTATAAGCAGTGTACCAATTTTGGTGCCACCAATTCTCGCGAAGGAGAATTACTCACCGCAATAGCGGATGCAGGCAATACAAAAACCTTTTTCAGTTTTTTGCTCAAATGCGTGTTAACCTATACAGGGGAAAAAAAATTATTGCTGTCCGGTAAAACTTTTTTTTGCAAAAAAATCAGGGCTGATTTCTAAAAGATAGAAGTCAGCCCTTTTTTGGTTAATTTTGTGTTGCAAAACAAAAAAACAAACCAATGCACAAAGATACAAATTTTACCGGACAGCCGAACAACAAAAGAGCAAAAAGAGTGGGAGAAACTGCTTTATATGATGGATTCGACTACTATTTCGCTGTTCGACAACATTCTAAAAGGGGTTGGGCGGAATCCCAAAACGGGAAAAAAGAAAGGCGGAATGAAGGTTCATACGCTAATGAAGTACAGCGAGGGCGTTCCGATGGTTGTCGATTTGACTTCTGCTGCCAAACACGACCATTATTTGCTCAAAGAAGTCCATTTACCTAAAGATTCAACATTTGCCATTGACCGTGCCTACATTAATTATGCCCAATTTCAAAGATTTACCGAAGAAGGTGTCTGTTATGTTACTAAAATGAAGAAAAATCTCAAATACACGGTAATCAGTTCGGTAATTTATGTGAATGAAAAAGGACTTGTGACAGCCAAAGAAGAACGAATTGTAAAGGTGATTTGCGACACGAATCACGCAAAGTTGAGATTTGGGAAGATAAATCAAAGCAATCTGTTGTTCTGCTGACCAATAACTGTGATTTTTCTCCTGACTTTGACAATGCGTCACCCTAAACGGTTTTCCAAAAATTTTCATCAAAAAGTTTGGCGATAGACTTGTGTTTTGGGGTTAGCAGCATCGTTGTTGTCATCGTTTCATTGCTGATTGGCAATTTGATTTTTAATGTGGTTATTGTTTTGGCTATGTCTAAAACTTTATCAACACTTAGGTTAATACCACTCGTTTTCAGTATCCTTTCGAGTTCTTTGTACACTTTGTAAGCCACAAAACAGATACAGACGTGCGCCTCAATGCGCTTTTTAGTAAAATGGAACATCGGTCGCAGCTCCAGCGTTCCCTTTGTTATGCGGAACGCCCGCTCTACCTGCCACAGTTCGCTATATTGCTCGTAAATTTGCTCCGCAGAGAGTTCGGTATTAGTAATATAACCCTTTA
>BNXT01000401.1 GCA_025999775.1 Bacteroidia bacterium
GCAACAAAAGAAAACGAACCAAAAGAAAAATGCTTGCTAAAAATAACAGTCGCACACCCCTGCGCAAGCTGCAGGGTTTTGTGCGACGATTTTTAGCGGTAAAGTATCACTTCGCTATGCTCGTGATGTCTGTTTACCTCACCCCGTCCCCTCTCCAAATTGGAGAGGGGGGATACTACTATGCCTTACTAATCACCTATCGCCCGAATGGGCGGGATTTTCATAACCGCATACAAGCGTAGCGCAGTTTGCGGTGAAAAGTAGCACACGCTCAACTATTGCCTGAAAGGCAAAATTTCATACGGTCGTCATTGCGGGCTTGACCCGCAATCCCCTACAACAGAATTGAGTGTGAAGTTCGGTCGTTTCGACTACGCTCAACGACCGACAACTCCACACTCAGCTCCTTGAACCCTTTGCAGTCCATTGATAAATAGGTCTTTGTGGCTGTCGTGCCTTTTTGCATGTTGAAATCCCCTTTGAGCACCAGGTCGGCACGGTTGCCAAGCATCGGGATTGTAACGTTGCCGAGCAGCGCCAGCGTGCCATCCCCGACAATACCGCCATCCAGCGACATACGAATGTCCTGCGCTGCAAAAAACAGCGTCAAATCCTGTCCATTAGCATCCTTCTGCGGAATAACAACGCGGGCATAAGCGGTGATTGACATGTAACCATCCATATCTGCGTATTCTACAATGGCTATCGCATAATTAACATTACTGATAGTTTTAGAAAGCCCTATTGGCAAATAGTTCAAATCAGCTACTCGTAGTTCATCGGTATAGCGTTGTTCTTTGTCAAGTTTTTTAAAGATAGTATTCGCAGTGTTATTTATTTGCTGAATACTGTCTATAGTAGATTGATTGCTACTATTTTGCGCAAAAATAGCAATTTGACTCAGTATAAAAACTAAAAATACGGATGCCTTCTTTAAAATGATGTTTTTCATTAGTATCATTCTTCTATAATTTGATAATTTTTCTTGTGTTTCTTTGCCCATTTTCGCGCTATTGCCAAATCTTCTTTGTTTCTTGCTTCGATAAATTCCATAGTTGTACCATAATCATATTCCAGTTTTGTAATTGGAAAATCTTTGATTAATTTCATCAAAAGTTTCATTGCATAGTATGCATAAGGAGTACCTTCCATCGGCGGCTCTCCAAATTCCCAAGACGGTTCTTCTATTTCTTTAGAATTTAAATCTTGAAAAAGTAAATCAATAATCGGTTTTTGTCGCGTATAAAAAAATACTCCTGTGTATCGTGACAATCTATTATCAATGGGTAGCCCCTGCATTTCTCGTCGTACTATTTCGATGCCTTCTTTATCCCCTAATCGTGCTAATATCAGACCTAATTCGTATTTCTCACCATACCATTTTGCCTCTTTTAATTGCTGTTTAAAAACAGGTATCATTTGTCTTTGATATAATTTCCC
>BNXT01000402.1 GCA_025999775.1 Bacteroidia bacterium
AAAGGGGAGTCGGCGTTAGAAATGAAGGTACCGACTAATTTGTGGCGTTTGAGTATCAAGCGTTCAATCCCTAATTGGCTGGCAATACGTCGTACTTTGATAGTTTCTATCAAATCAACGCTGGGCTTTGGCAATGCACCAAAGCGATCTATTATGCGTGTCCGGAATAAAGCTAATTCGTCATCGGTTTCTAATCCGTTGAGTTGTTTATACAGATTAAAACGTTCCGTCGTATTATTGACGTAGGAATCGGGGAATAAAAGTTCCCAATCGGTTTCTATGGTGCAGTTGGTAGCAGATATGACTTCGTCGGACTGTGTGGATTGATATAACTCCTTAAACTCCGTTTCTTTCAGTTCCTGAATGGTTTCATCGAGTATTTTATGGTAGGTATCGAACCCTATTTCGTTGATAAACCCGCTTTGTTCAGCGCCTAAGACGTTGCCTGCGCCACGAATATCGAGGTCGCGCATGGCGATGTTAAACCCGCTGCCAATGTCGGAAAACTCCTCAATGGCACGTAACCGCTTTTGGGCTTCATCACTGAGCATATAGGTCGGCGGCGTAATGAGGTAGCAAAAAGACTTTCTATTGGAGCGCCCTACGCGTCCACGTAGTTGATGCAATTCACTCAAGCCGTAATTTTGGGCTTCATTGATAATCACGGTATTCGCATTGGGAATATCCAAGCCGTTTTCAACGATTTTAGTGGCAATCAATATATCAATATCGCCCTCAATGAAGTGTAACATCACTTCTTCCAATTTATTGCCGTCCATTTGTCCATGTCCGACGCCAATTTTAGCATCCGGCACCAACCGTTGCACTAAACCGGCTATATCCATGATGTTTTGCACACGACTATGCACAAAGAACACTTGACCTCCACGTGAGAGTTCATGCAGTATGGCGTCACGGATAACAACCTCATCAAAATTGTGCAGTTCGGTATGTACGGGAAACCTGTTGGGTGGTGGCGTGCTTATGATGGAAATATCGCGTGCACCCATGAGTGAAAACTGCAACGTGCGTGGAATGGGTGTTGCCGATAATGTGAGTGTATCCACATTGACACGCAATTGCTTCAACTTTTCTTTCAAACCGACCCCAAACTTCTGTTCTTCGTCAATAATGAGCAACCCTAAATCTTTGAAACAGACATCTTTACCGGTTAACCGATGCGTTCCGATAAGAATGTCTATTTGCTTGTTTTGGAGGTCTTTAAGTATCTGATTTTTTTCCTTTTGAGAACGAAACCGACTGATATAATCCACTTTGCAGGAGAAGTCTCTAAGTCGTTCGGAAAAGGTTTTGAAGTGTTGTAGAGCGAGTATGGTGGTAGGTACTAATACTGCCACTTGTTTGCCATCGCTGACGGCTTTGAAGGCGGCACGGATGGCTATTTCGGTTTTACCGAAGCCCACATCGCCACATAC
>BNXT01000403.1 GCA_025999775.1 Bacteroidia bacterium
GAATATATTGTCATGGATAATAAAATCAAGATCGTTGATGAGCAGACCGGACGTATCCTTGAAGGTCGCCGCTATTCCGATGGACTACATCAAGCTATTGAAGCTAAAGAACGTGTTAAGGTAGAAGCCGCTACGCAAACCCACGCAACGATCACTTTGCAGAATTATTTCCGCATGTATCATAAGCTTGCCGGTATGACCGGTACTGCAGAGACCGAAGCCGGTGAATTTTGGAACATCTACAAATTAGATGTAGTTACCATTCCCACGAATAAGCCTGTTACACGGCATGACGAAGAAGATCTTGTTTACAAAACCATGCGTGAAAAATACAACGCTATCATTGAAGAAATTAAGCGTTTAGTGGATGCCGGACGTCCGGTATTGGTTGGTACAACTTCCGTAGAAATCTCGGAATTACTGAGTCGCATGCTTAAACAACGTAATATCAAACACAATGTGCTCAATGCTAAACTGCACCAGCGAGAGGCTGATATTGTGGCTGAAGCAGGTCATTCAAGCGTCGTTACGATAGCTACGAACATGGCGGGACGTGGTACCGATATTAAGCTCACACAGGAGGTTCGTGAAGCCGGTGGTTTGGCTATCATTGGCACGGAACGACACGATTCCCGACGGGTTGACCGCCAGTTACGCGGACGTGCCGGCAGACAGGGCGACCCCGGAACTTCGCAGTTCTTCGTATCTTTGGAGGACAATCTCATGCGTTTATTCGCTACCGAACGTATCGTCAAAGTGATGGACACACTGGGACATAAGGAGGGCGATGTCATCCAAGCGTCTATGATTACGAAGTCTATCGAACGCGCACAACGCAAGGTAGAAGAAAATAACTTCGGCATCCGTAAACGGTTGCTCGAATATGATGATGTCATGAACTCTCAACGCGAGGTGATCTACAAAAAACGTCGGCATGCCCTTTATGGCGACCGCTTGAGCATAGATATTGCCAATATGTTTTACGACACTTGTTCCGACATCATTGGAGAACAGCGTAATAATCGGGATTTTGAAACATTTGATATGAACATTATCCGCACCTTCGGTATCAACAACCCCATAGAGGAGCACTATCTTACCGACGGCAAAATCAACGATATTACCAACATATTGTATGAAGCTGTCTTTACTGCTTATCAATCTAAAAACGAGCGTATTGCCGAACAAGCTTTTCCTATCATCAAAGATGTTTACGAAAATAATTCACGCTTTGAAAATATAGCGCTTCCTGTTTCTGATGGCAAAAAAACTTTGAATGTTGTAGCTAATATTCGTAAATGCTATGACACAAGAGGTAAAGAAGTTGCCACGGCGATCGAAAAAGGCATTACTTTAGCGCTTATTGATGAGGCTTGGAAAGAACATTTACGTGAGATGGATGATTTGAAACAATCCGTACAGAATGCGTCTTACG
>BNXT01000404.1 GCA_025999775.1 Bacteroidia bacterium
GATGAAGCGCATTTGCATACTAAGTATCGTACTTATAACCTGCGTGGTTGGTGCGTTTGGACAAGATAGAAGCAAGGGATTTGAACTTACGGTGAAAATTAAGGATTATCCCAAGGGTGCAGTGTTGAAGCTCGGTCGGTATTATCAAGCGAAGCAATACTATGTCGATTCTGCTATTTATGACGCTAAAAGGGATTGTTACGTATTTAGAAAGGATACGGCTTTACCCGGAGGACTGTACATGCTTATTAGTTACGAACATTTGCCATTGGAATTTGTGATTGACCAAGACCAAGTATTTTCGGTAGAGTCGCCGTACCCATTCCGTTTGACAGAGACTGTTTTTAAAGGATCAAAAGAAAATCAGAAATTTCAGGATTTTAATCAAGCCACACGTCCATACTACATTAAGTTTGAAAATGCTAAGAAAAAATATGATAGTATAGAGGATAAACAAACCGTTGAGGCGCAAACGTTATTTCAGGATATGCAAACTTATTGGGAGGAAGCGGATCAATTGAAGGTGCGATTCATAAAAGAGCATCCCGATCACTTGATGAGCGTCATATTCCTTGCGCAGAGAGATGTCGAAGTAACGCAAACACCACCCGAATCTTTGTCAATGGAAGAAAAACGAGAGTGGCGCTATCTGTACTATGTGGATCATTATTGGGATAATATCAACCTTCAGGATGATCGGTTGATACGAACACCGCTATACCACCAACGTTTGGAACAATACATTGAAAAGGTATTGCCGCCACAACCCGATTCGGTCAAGGTTTACTTGGAACGTTTGATAGAAAAAACACGCGGATGCGATGAACTCTTTAAATATACGATATGGTACACGGTGGACTACTATCAACGTTCTCAAATTATTGGCTATGACGCTATATGGGTCTATATAGCAAAAAAATACTACATTAGTGGCGATGCGTTTTGGGTTACACCGGCGACTTTAGAAAATTTCAAGAAACGTATAGAGGTGCTGGAACCCCTATTGATAGGGAATGTGCCACCGGAGTTTTATTGTCCGGACACCACCATTGATACTCCTAACGAACATTGGCGCTCAGTTTGGGAAACAACAACACGCTATACGGTCGTTATCTTTTGGGAACCCAGCTGTAGCCATTGCAAAAAAGCAATACCCGCACTACGGGATTTATATAAGGCTAAAAGCGACAGTCTTAACTTTGAAGTCTATGCCGTATGCCGTGAACACGATGTGCAGGCATGGATGGATTTCATCCATAATAATCAAGTAACACAATGGATCAATGTCAATGGTAAAGCATCCACCATCAAATACGATGAACTTTGGGATGTTAGCACCACACCGCAGATTTTTATATTAGATGATAAACACAGAATTGTCGGTAAACAACTCAACGTAGAGCACATAGAAACGTTTATTCGACATTGGAA
>BNXT01000405.1 GCA_025999775.1 Bacteroidia bacterium
ACTCCATTTATAGAATTATCACTCTACGCGAGGTTACGGTTATTTTTTATTTTGTTCCAAACTCAATGTTACCGTAGGTTGGTCGCATACTTCGGCATCACCGAAATACTGTATTGGACCCGGATAAACATAGCTTGTTTCTACTGCCCATGTTTTGCGATGTTCAGCAAAAAAAGCAAACGGTTTATCATTCAGTTTGACCAAAGCCTTTTGAATAACCGGTTTGAGAGTGCCATGTCGGCGTTCCATGTTCATCATCATAGTGATAGGCACGCCACCTGGAATCCATTTATCAACGGTGTTGACGGTATCTTTCACCGATGCGATATAGCCCGTTTTTCCGTCGGCGATCAGTCTGGAAGCAGTATAGCCCAGCGTATAGCAGTAATCTGCATCATAGTTGGACGGTGAGGCGCAGCGACCTTCGTAGCCGAAGAAATGTGTTTGCGTAGTAAATTTACCGGTATAGTTGCCTTCTTTTTTCCATTGTGCCAATTTATTGCCGACCATTTCCGCAAGAAGTTTTTCTGTTTCAATCAAGGATACTTGCACGTTACCGTGAGGATCGCGGTCGAGGGTAAGTTGCCGTGCTACGCCTTCGGGTAAGCTGGCATATAAGGTTGCATTCGGCGCAGAAAGCTTCGAGATTATGAACTCGCGTTGTGCCTGTTTATCAATAGTAGCAAAGGCTTCCGCATTATGGGCAAGGTAATCGTTTAATTCCGCCATCAGGGTTTTCATTGCCGGAATAAATTCAATAAGCCCTTCGGGTATAAGTACCGTACCAAAGTTAAGCCCTTGTTTTGCGCGGATAGCGATAGCTTCCGCAATATCAACCACGATGTCGTCAAGACTTTGGTTTTTCGCCTCCACTTCTTCCGAAATGATACACACGTTAGGTTGTGTTTGTAGTGCACACTCCAAAGCAATATGCGAAGCCGAGCGCCCCATCAATTTGATGAAATGCCAGTATTTACGTGCGGAATTGCAATCCCGTTGAATATTACCTATCAACTCGGAATATACTTTGCAAGCTGTGTCAAACCCAAAAGAAGTCTCAATCATGGCGTTTTTCAAGTCTCCATCAATGGTTTTAGGGCAACCGATAACCTGCACGCCATAGTTTTGAGCTGCGTAGTATTCGGCAAGAACACAAGCGTTGGTATTGGAGTCATCGCCGCCAACAATCACAATAGCCTGAATACCTAATTCCTTAATAATTTCGTAGCCTTTTTCAAATTGCTCTGCCGTTTCTAATTTCGTACGTCCCGACCCTATCATGTCAAAACCACCGGTGTTGCGATATTCATCAATAATATCGGCAGTAAGTTCGCAATAGTTATGGTCAACCAAGCCTCCCGGTCCCATCAAAAAGCCGTATAGTTTACTATCTTTATTAAGTTTTTTAATACCGTCGAACAG
>BNXT01000406.1 GCA_025999775.1 Bacteroidia bacterium
CGCCTCAAAAAATATTTTTTAACCTTATATGCTTGTATTTCAAAAAAATTTGTACATTTGCAAAAAAAATAATTATGAAACGACTAATTTTTACATTTGTACTGTTTATCTTGGGAGTGAGTATGTTTGCACAGCCTGCGGATAAAGTCAAAGACAAGAAATCGCCTTACGAATTTACGGTGATTAAGGATTTGCCAAATACTTCGGTAAAGAATCAATTTCGTACCGGTACGTGCTGGAGTTTTTCATCTACTTCGTTTTTAGAAGCCGAATTGTTACGCACCACCAAAAAAGAGTATGACTTGTCTGACATGTGGTCTGTTTACTGCACCTATCTTGCCAAAGCCGACCGTTATGCACGTCTTCACGGCGAAACCAACTTTCCCACAGGCGGCGCTTGCGGTGATGTTTTGTGGACGATGACCAATTATGGGTTAGTACCTGAATCTGTATATAATGGACTACAGTACGGCGAACCCAAGCATAACCATAAAGTGTTGACGCCTTTGTTGAAAGAATCACTTAAACTCACTGTGGATCAAGCTAAAACATTAGATTCCAATTGGAAATTTTCGTTTGTGGCAATTTTGAATGCGTATCTCGGAGCAGCCCCTAAAGAATTTACTTACGAAGGCAAAAAATATACGCCACAAAGTTTTGCGAGCAGTTTAAAGCTCAATGCTTCGGATTATGTAGGCTTTACTTCCTATACGCATCATCCGTTTTACACGCAGTTTGCGGTAGAGGTGCCTGACAATTGGTTGCAACACCAAAATTACAACGTAACGTTAGAAGAGTTTCAGCAGATTGCACAAAATGCCATCGAAAACGGTTATACGTTCGTTTGGGGAGGGGATGTAAGTAGTCGCGGTTTCTCGTACAAAAACGGCATAGCTATTGTCGCAGATGAAGACAATCCGGAATCCTTGGCAGGTACGGATCGTGACCGTTGGGAATCTTTGAATAAAAAAGAACGCACGGATGCCGTCTATAAATTTGAAACCCTTGTTGCAGAGAAAGCTATTACCCAAGAAGAGCGTCAAAAAGCTTATGATTATTGGGATGCTACGGATGACCACGGTATGCACGCCGTAGGATTAGCGAAAGACCAGAATGGTAATGTTTATTTTAAGATCAAAAATTCATGGGACACCGATAACCTTTACGGAGGTTATTTATACATGTCAATGCCGTTTTTTAAATTAAACACGCTGGATATCCTCGTTCACAAAAATGCGGTTCCGGCAGCTATCAAAGCTAAGCTTGGAATAAAATAAGCGAATACTCCGAGTGGCGCTCACAATCACTAAAATTTTTCATTATGAAATGGCACATGCGCTGCATAATTACAGCGGCGCATGCGCTAATATTCATGGACATTCTTATAGGTTAGAGGTTACCGTAACAGGCGAACCCATCACC
>BNXT01000407.1 GCA_025999775.1 Bacteroidia bacterium
AAATTTGGAATATCCGGAAATGGCAGAAAGTTTTGCTTACACATCTACACAAGAACATTTAGCGGAGTTTACAAAGTGGTTAGAGCAGTTTGTGAAATCAGATAAATTTACAACAATCATAACCCAATACAACGAACTTGAAGAACAGTTATCAAAAGAATCTGATGTGCCACGCAGGTCAAAAATGATAAACCTAATGCACAAAATAAAATACAGCGAAGACTAAAACGAAACAACAATGATGATTTGCAGAGATAGAACGACAGAAACACCAGCCCATAACGAGCGGTTTTATACTATGCTCGCCATACTCCCGCTCAAACGTTAGTGATAATACTAAATCCTATTTACTGTAAATTTTAATACTTGCGGTTGCATTTTTACGCTTATTCTCATTATTTGAAGATGAATAAACACTAACTTAATAATAGTAAGACAGCCAACTCGATATTTCGTTGGCAAAAAGTGTTCTACCTCATTTTCAACTTTCTGCACCAAATTAATAAAAATGAGGTAGAAAGATTGTATCTTTGCAGTTGCAATAAAAATTTTCAGTATGCACAATTTTGATTACAAAGAATGACCGCGACAATTGCTTATTCCTGAAATAGTGAATATGCTCACAACTTTGCACGAGTGCAAAGAAAAACAGGAATTGTACATAGAAAGCAAACCCGATATTTTGACGGCATTGCTCGAAATGGCTAAAATTCAGAGTACCAAAGCGTCAAACCGTATTGAAGGCATTTTTACATCTACGAGTTGAAAACCAAATGCGAAAGCAAAGGGTTGAAAGCCGAAGATTTTCCAACCAAACTAAACGAACGTTTACCGCAATACAAAGGTCGTTGAAAGAACAAATCAAAGATTTACCCGATTTTGAACAAGTAGAAAGAGAAATAATGAGGCATTTGAAGAAATTGAACTTAACAGAGCGACAAATAAAATCTATTCAAACAAAAATCCAACGCATAAAAAAAGCGTTGGCAGACGACAAAAAACATTGGGGCGGTCAATACCACGATGGTAGAGGACTTCGCTATTTACCGCCCGAACAGTATTTGAAACTTCAAGATTATTCGGGTGCACAACGATATTTTAATTGGTTTCACAAAAACTTTCCAAACGACAGCGGTTATCCCGACTTTTTGTTTGAGTGGACAATAACGCTTTTTTATTGTGGCAGACTCAAAGAAGCCGAGAAGAAAGCAATCACAACTCATTTGAGCAATCAATACTATTTTGACAAGTATTTCAATAAACCCATAGTCCGTTTAGAAAAGCGACATTACTTAAATTTGGAATATCCGGAAATGGCAGAAAGTTTTGCTTACACATCTACACAAGAACATTTAGCGGAGTTTACAAAGTGGTTAGAGCAGTTTGTGAAATCAGATAAATTTACAACAATCATAACCCAA
>BNXT01000408.1 GCA_025999775.1 Bacteroidia bacterium
TGGATATGGATACATGGAAAAAACTGTATCTTGGAATGTATTCATCGAAAATAAACAATGCGATTAGCTTAACAGCCGTCAATACGGTTTACAATCTGATTGACAGCGGTTTTACATCCTATCCTGTACCTGTTGCGATGATGCACTACCAATACAACAAGTTGAACGATGATGCGGTAACCTCGGGACTATTACAAATTACGAATGATCAGATTTATGAAGTTCCAAACGCTGCATCGCCCTATTTCACACGACAACTATTTGCGGCGGCTCCTAAAACCGTTTACTTTGAAAGCGACGTAGTCTCCTTTGAGTTTAAATCGGCGCTTTGGTATAACAACAGTACAAAAACCATTCAAAAGCGGGAAATCAATTTTAATAACGAATCCGGCTATCTTATCGCCGCAGAAAACCACAAATATCGTTGTGGGACAGAATATCGCCATCAATACAAACGCTAAGCCTACCGTTGAAACGGTTACCAACATAGCTTTTGCCGATACTTTGCTGGCAATGGAAGCGCCCACCAAACGACCTATCAACATCAAGAACCAGTAGGTACCGGCTACCGAAGCCGCTATAGCTTCCGCTTTGCCGCCAAGCGCTTTAATATTAAGCACATCTATATCGGCATTTTGTAACCATTTATTCAGTACGTTGGGAATACCCACCTCAAGTCCCACATAAACAAAAATAGCGATTGCGCCAAGGATAAAATGCCGGAACGACAACGGACTATATTGCGATTTTTCGACTAAGGTTGTTGTAACTCTCTCTTTTTCAGGTATCGTAGCCCATGCTATGACAATAAACGCCAGAGCAAAGATTGCCAGAGCGGTGAACATCAACGGTTGTACTTGTTCAATTTTAGCTTCTGCAATATTCGGCAACAAGATACCGGTGAGGATAATAACTGCCGTACCACACAGGGAGTTGAACGAACCACCTATTTGTATCAATTGGTTACCGCGGTTACCGCCGCCACCGAGTGTGTTGAGCATCGGATTAACAACCGTGTTCAACAAACACATGGAAAACCCTGCTACGAAAGCGCCAAGCAGATAAACTATCATCGCCGTATCGGTCGTAATCAGCCCTGACAAGGTTTGAATGCCCACACCGGTAAACCCAACGGCGATAGCTATCAGCGCCGTCTTTTTATAGCCTACTTTTTGGAGCAAGATGCCGGCAGGAATACCCATTACTGCATACGCAATGAAGTTGGCGAACACGCCAAGCGTTCCTACCCAATTGGCTACCGTAAATTGGTTTTTTAGCACATCTCCAATCGGAGAAGCAAGATTTGTTACAAATGATATCATTCCAAAAAGGAATATCATCATGATGATTGGCATTACCTGACTTTTTTGTTGTTGTGACATAACGTTTTTTTTTATGTTTATATTTATGTGGTTAT
>BNXT01000409.1 GCA_025999775.1 Bacteroidia bacterium
TTCCTATACTACTAATACGCTATCCTATTTTGATATTATCGAAGGGCGATTTAGCAGGCAATGTCCTGACCATAAGAGCTATATGATACCTTCGGTTGCGGAGGCTTTTTATCAGTCAACAAATCGTGATTTTTGCGAAACAAACTTTAACCGGTTATCCTCGCAAATCCGCAAAGCGTTGCTTGATGATGTATTGCTCTACTATAAACACCATATTACCGGTTTTACTGGAACTCAATCGCACCATCTGTTGGGCGCTATCATCAACGATTAACATACATGTAGCAACTAAATTACCACCAATGATTGACAAGAAACCTACGATATTCGGGTTCGACCGTAATGTTTTTTTTATCGGGTTAACCAGTTTTTTTATGGACGTATCTACAAAAATGCTGTACAGTGTGATGCCGTTGTTTTTAATATCTATTGGGGCATCCAAGAGTGTTTTGTCGCTCATAGAAGGCATTGCCGAGAGTACAGCCTCGCTATTGAAGGCTTTTTCCGGTTTCTGGAGTGATAAAATTGGACGCAGTAAGCCGTTCATGATCATTGGTTACGGTATTACCGCCTTAGTTACGCCGCTCTATTTCTTCGTAAAAATCCCCCTGCATGTTTTGTTGTTACGCTTCGTTGAACGGGTAGGAAAAGGTATTCGTACAGCGCCCCGCGACAGTCTCATCAGCGCTTCCATACAGCCTAACACCGCCGGCAAAAACTTTGGCTTTCACAAAATGATGGACAACAGCGGCGCTATCATCGGTCCCTTGCTCGCCTCCGTCATACTGTATTTCTACCCGCTAAACTACAAAATGATATTCCTGATAGCAACTATCCCTGCCGTGTTAGGAGTACTCTCTATTATCGTTTTTATCAAGGAAAAACGTGCAACAATAAAAAAAACAGCCACCCAATTTTCATGGAAAGCGCTACCCAAAAAGTTCTACTTTTTTCTCATCATTGTCATCATCTTTTCACTCGGCAATTCTACCGATAGCTTACTCTTAGTAAAAACCACCGAAACGGGCATCAAACAAGCATATATTCCCTTGATTTATATGCTCTTCAATGTTGTTACGGTTTTATTATCCGTACCTTTTGGAAAATTATCCGATAAAATAGGTCGCGAAAGACTAATTATTTGCGGTTTTTTGGTGTATTCCATCGTGTATTTTATGTTCGGACGGTTCAACAATGTACACCTGTTTATAGGGATGTTTGTGCTATACGGCGTATATAGTTCCTTAGCGGACGGTTCGCAAAAGGCTTTAATATCCGATATGGTCAGCAAAAAAATCAAAAAAGAGATAACAATGGCAAAAGAAACAGTAAATTTTGAACAGATAGTAGATTGTGGATGCGGAATAGATGTCCACAAGTCGTTATTGGTAGCCACCGTTCGAGGCAAAGGGAT
>BNXT01000410.1 GCA_025999775.1 Bacteroidia bacterium
CGATTGTATTCGCTGATGGTTTCGTCGGCGGGGATTGTCTTAGGGTCAATGCTTGCCTTTAGTGATGGCTCTTTTCGTTGGAGTGTCGCTATACTTACTATCCTTACGTGTTGATGGATAGCCTGAAAATTCGCCAAATTCGCCTTCTATACCATTACCAAAAGTAGTAACATCCGGGTCAATAAACGTATTTGAAGCAGGCAACCACAGGAATAAATTACGTCCGGTAAGGCTGAGGTCAACATTATTGAATGGCGTTTTGCTTATCAATTTTGCAGGTAGTCGATACCCTAACACGATTTCACGAGCACGGAAAGACGTTTTGTCAATCAGATATTTTCCGCTACCGGGAAGACCGCCATTATTGTAAAATGTATTAATATTATTCTTGGTGATAGGTTTGTCGTTTTGTACATAAATGACATTACCTTTGGCATCATGTGTTTCACGAACCGCGTTTTCTACCAACCATGGGTTACGGTCGTTGTAACCGGTACCAATGTTATTACCGACAAAATCGTTGATGTCGGCTGTACGTGAGAAGAACAAGCCTCCTTTACGGAAATCAAACGCAGCAGATAGATAAAACCCTTTATAGGTTACTTGCGTAGAGAAGCCCATGGTGTATTTATGTTGGAAACTACCGTATTCTACTGTCTCCGCCGTAGCAATCGGTAAGCCATTGGCATTCACGATATACATGCCGGCTGTTGTTGTTGATGTCGTACCGTCGGCAAGAATTAACGTTTCTCCGGCTTTTGTTTTCTGAACGCCAGTCGTTTTAAAATAGCCCAGCGGTTTACCTTTGGAAGCGTAGATACCATTGCCCACGTAGCCACCGATTTGGATTTCGTCTAATACGCCATCCAACAATTCGATAACTTCATTTTCATTTTTGGTGAACGTAACGCCCAAATCCCATTTGAGGTCTTTTGTTTCAACCGGCGTACCTTTAAGTTGAAGTTCAAAACCCTTGTTCTGTACATCACCCAAGTTCATATAGGCTGTACCATAACCGGTAGAAGCAGGAATTGATACCGGCATAATTTGATCTTTGGTATTACGTTTGTACCAAGCAAAGTCAATACCTAAACGATTTCCAAGGAAACGCAAGTCGGCTCCAATTTCCCATTCACTTGTCATTTCGGGACGTAAAGATGCGTTACCGATGATATTGCTAACCTCATAAGCGTTGAGTCCTCTGAATGGGAACGTAACACCGGGTCCAAATGTGTAGTCCACAAGACCACTAACCATCACCGATTTCAAAACATAGGTAGTAGGATCGTTACCTGTCATACCGTAACTTGCACGTACCTTACCAAAACTCAGAAAGTCTTGCAATGCCGGTACTGTTTCAGTAAACAACCAACTCAAACCCACACTGGGATAGAAGTAACTATTACCATCTT
>BNXT01000411.1 GCA_025999775.1 Bacteroidia bacterium
CATCAAAATAAGCATATATGTATGACACTCCGTATTCTTGTATCTGTGCAAAATCCGGTTGGTTTTGCAATTGTTTGACCATCTCGTTTATTATTTCTGCCATTGGGTGCATATTAGCTGGGTTGTGCTATGCCGAATTTTCTGCTATGATACCCGTTTCGGGAAGTGTATATTCATATAGTTACGCCACGATGGGTGAACTTTTTGCATGGTTTATCGGATGGAATTTAATTCTCGAATATCTCTTTGCTGTTTCGAGTGTTGCCGTTGGGTGGTCGGGCTATATGTGTAACTTACTGAGTGGGTGGGGCTTGGAACTTCCGCAACATCTCATTCAATCAACTTTCGACCACGTAGCGGGTGAGGGTTGGATATTTACAGGAAGCATCATCAATTTCCCTGCGGTGTTCATTATTGCCCTTGTGTCGGCGCTCTTGCTTGGAGGCGCGAAGCAATCGGCAGGCATCACGACCGTTATGGTAGTAATCAAAGTGAGTGTTATCTTGCTGTTTATTGGTTTTGGATTATCGTACATTGACATGAGTAACTATCATCCGTATATCCCCGACAACACCGGTTCGTTCGGTTCCTTTGGTTGGAGTGGTATTTTGCGTGCCGCAGCGGTGGTCTTCTATGCTTACTTAGGCTTTGATGCCCTTTCGACCGCCGCACAAGAAACGATCAACCCACAGAAAAACATGCCGAAAGGTATTTTAATTTCGCTGTCGATATGCGCTATACTATATGTTGCTGTTACAACCGTCCTCACAGGTATAGTGAACTACAAGGTATTAAACGTGGATGCCCCTATAGCCTTAGCTATTGACCAAGCGGGCGAAGGCTTACGTTGGTTGAGTCCATTCATAAAATTAGGCGCTATCGCAGGAATCAGTTCAGTGATTTTGGTAATGACGTATGGACTGTCACGTATTTATTACGCTATTGCAAGCGATGGTCTCCTACCCAAAATGTTTGCCAACGTAAACACAAAAACCGGCGTACCACAAAATTCTATTGCCTTTGCTTGTGTCGGCTGTGGATTAGTAGCAGGACTTTTCCCTTTGCACGTGCTCGTAGAAATGGTGTCCATAGGTACCTTGATGGCATTTGCTATCGTTTGTATATCCATAGTCGTGCTGCGTAAAACCCAACCGGAATTGAAACGTCCTTTCCGTGTGCCATTAGTACCGTTTATTCCACTACTTGGCGCCGGTATGTGCCTTCTACAAATGTTTTCGCTACCGTCAAGCGCATGGGTACGATTAGTGCTTTGGACAACCATAGGGTTGATAATTTATTTCTGCTATAGCAAACGACATAGCCTGCTTAAGTAAAATCCGAAGAGTATAATTACAACGAAAAACAATAACTATTCGTCCGAATTGACCTAAATTTTCATTTGTGGTGGTTTT
>BNXT01000412.1 GCA_025999775.1 Bacteroidia bacterium
CTAACCTGAAAATAGGGCGCTTCGGTGCTTATCCATAAATCATTAAATCGGATTTCATCAACTTGCGATAAGGTTACGGTTGCATCAGTCGTATCGCCCACCTTCATCCGTAAAACACCATTGAAATTAGCTTCTGCCGAAAATTTATTATCAACATAAGCCAAACTGATACTTGAATTTTCGTCCAACTCCATTTGAGCATTCTTCCACAAATTAAATTCTAAACTGTCTTGTACCTGTACTATAAAGCTATAGGCGTTAGGCATTGACATTATTGCGTCATATCCTAAAGGTTGTTCACTTACAGATAATAAAATTTGTCCGTTAAAATGACCTCCGATAAGTTGGTTTTTCTTTAACTCTATGGCGATATTTTCTAAGGACATCGCCCATTTTCCTACGGAGCCTGAATCAAGGCTAAAAACGGGACCGCCACTGACGAAACCTGTAACACCGTATTTGTCAATAATCATGCTCTGTGCCGCAAGTTTGAAGGCGGTGTTACCACCTCTGCTAAAAGACTTTGGTAAGGATACCGTTAAGCTCCCAATATAACAGCCCTTCCAAAAAGAAAGTGGCTCATTCTCTTCCCAATAGGCTATAGGTAAAACAAGCGCCGGAGAGTTTTTGCTCTCACTTATATCCAGTACGACATCGTTAGCAGCGAAAACCCAATCGTTCAGTCCTTTTATCTCAAAAGGAGGCAGCGACAAGTCTATAACAATATCGTCCCAGTCGCGCACCGTCGTAGTGAAATGTGTTGTAACAGGCGGGCAGATGGCGCTATCTATACATCCGGCAGGTATCAGCATATTTTTTGAAAAAATCACATCGGCATTGATGTGTAATTCCTTAAATCCATCGCAATTAACCGTTGCACGCGTGCCGTTCGTATCTATACCGCCGTTGATCATCCCGCCTTTAAGTACAATATCGATATTTTTTCCCATAGCAAACGGAAACGGTTCAACAAGAGCCAGTGATGCGTCTCCGGTCAATCCGCCCGCGTCATTCAACGGAATACCATCCGCCGCAAAATAGAGTTTGTTCTCACCCTCCGGCTTATTGGGTAGCTTGATGCGAAGAAACACGGTCGCGGTAATATCATTGCTGTTACTTTGAGAAACTTGTCGCACCTGACTTAGCGCCACTGTATATTCTACATTACTTATTGTACGCATATATCCAATAGGACATTGGAGACTCATGGCTGCCGACAGTCTATCGAAGATATTATACTGCGATAGCATGGCTTCTATTTTCGCTTCTATACTGTCAATTTTAGGATTCGTAGCCTGAGCGGACTTGCTCACAACGCACACAAAACCAAACAAGAGAATGATTGTTAATGTCCTTATTTTGGTGAGCGTTTTCATAAAATACGTCCGCTTAATGTTTAGAATATCGC
>BNXT01000413.1 GCA_025999775.1 Bacteroidia bacterium
GGTGTAAAAGCAGATACTTTACAGACGTATGGCGCTGTCAGCGAGCAAACAGTTATTGAGATGGCGCAAGCGGTACGGCAATTGCTGCATACGGACTATGGCATCGCTACATCAGGTATCGCAGGCGAGCGTAGCGCAGTTTGCGGTGAAAAGTAGCGCCCGCTCAATTATGTATTTCAGTACGTAAAAAATTGAGCGCTGCGACGGTGGTACGCACAATATTGCGTTGTCGGTTGTCGGCAAACTGAAATTGCTGAGCGATAGTTCGTTGCGCACTTGCGACAGCAATCCATACCATACCTATCGGTTTATCCGGTGTTCCGCCCGTAGGACCTGCGATACCTGATGTAGCGATGCCATAGTCCGTATGCAGCAATTGCCGTACCGCTTGCGCCATCTCAATAACTGTTTGCTCGCTGACAGCGCCATACGTCTGTAAAGTATCTGCTTTTACACCTAAGATTTGTTGTTTTACATCATTGGAATAAGCTACAATACTGCCTTTAAACACTTTTGAACTACCAGAAAGACTTGTCAAACATTGTGCAATAGCGCCTCCGGTACAACTTTCGGCAGTGGACACCGTTTGTTGAC
Organism: Bacteroidia bacterium; assembly: GCA_025999775.1. GTDB lineage: Bacteria > Bacteroidota > Bacteroidia > Bacteroidales > P3 > BNXT01. The sequence continues at coordinate 595 of BNXT01000413.1, forward strand.
GTTGAAGCAGCATCTGCAACACAACCTCCTCTATGAGTTGATTGTCGTAGCCGAAAATAAGGTCGGGAATGAGGCTTTGCAACACACTAAGCTCTCGGTCTAATTCGCTTTGAAGTAGTGTTTTATCGTTACCAAAAGCAGATAAACGCAGACGTAAATAACCGGGGCTGGGCAGGTAGGCTAATCGAATGTGTGCAGGTAAAGCGACTTCCCATGTTTCAAGACGTTGTGCAACAAAAGATTCTCCCATGCCGGTTGTCATCACGGTTTTATGCAAAATGACCGTCTCATTACGCTGTTGTAAACGAGGTAAAACTTCGTTTTGTAGAAGTTGTTTCATTTCGTAAGGTACGCCAGCCAAGGACACTACTATTTTTCCGTTAATATCAAACCACATCCCCGGAGCGGTGCCACAGAGATTGTCTAACACAATGCAATTGTTCGGCGCTTCTGCTTGTTTGCGGTTAATATCGGTAAACGGCAGGTTACGCCCTTCAAAGAAGAGGCGATTACGTTGCATGGTAGGCTCATGAATAACCATGTCGGCATTAAACATTTGCGCTAGAGTTGTTTTTGTAATATCGTCTTTGGTTGGACCAAGACCGCCGCTTAGTAGCACTACATCGTGGGTTAAAAGCGCTCTCTTCACAGCGTTTTCTATAGCATCGGCGCTGTCGGACACCACCGTTACCTGCTGCACATTCACCCCAATAAGATTAAGTTGCTCCGCCATCCACGAAGCATTGGTATTCACGACCTGCCCAATGAGCAGCTCGTCACCGATGTTGATAATTTCACATGTCATAATAG
>BNXT01000414.1 GCA_025999775.1 Bacteroidia bacterium
AATACGGTGGAATGGATTATCTATTCAACCATTGGTGGGCTTTACATGCCCAAAATGAATTATACGCTTTGGATAGTATGCGTGAAATATGTTATCAAAACGGAGGATTGAGATAAATGATTGTCTATCACGGTGGATTTCAAGAAGTTAAAGAAATTGATTTGTCCAAGTGTAGAACTAATACCGATTTTGGGCAGGGGTTTTATGTAACAAAATTTAAAGAACAGGCAGAGTATTGGGCAAAACAAGTAGGATTATACCATAAGACGACAGGTGTTATTAGTGAGTTTGAATTTTATGAGGGTACTTTTACAGAAAGATTGTGTGATGTAAAACATTTTGCCGGTTATACAGAGGAATGGTTAGACTTTGTGGTAAAAAATAGAGATCCACAATTTACAACACTGCAACATAATTACGACATCGTCGAGGGGCCTGTGGCTGATGACAAAATAAAAATTAGATTGACTGATTATTTAAACAGGAAAATAACAAAGCTTGATTTTCTTAATGAATTAACTTATAGTAACCCTTCGCATCAAATTTGTTTTTGTACAGTTAAATCCTTGCTTACAATCAAAAAAAATAATACAGATCAAACATTATTGATTGGACATATAGGTGATCTTATCATTGAGAGCTTCACAAATGACTACAAATTAAAAGAAGATGTTGCAACGGATAAATTTTTCACATCCACTACCTTTGCGCAACTTGCTGACGAAAAAACAAAGCTTTACACCAAACCTTGGCAAGAAATCTACGCCATGTTAAAGGAAGAATTAGCCCAAAAACAAGAGAGATAGAGACACTCCACCCGCACCGCTCCCTGAGCGTAGTCGAAGGGCGGTGCGGTTATTATCTGCAAAAATCTGTTTAATCTGTGTTATCTGTGTGCTTAAAAAACTCCGCATAATTGTCCATCATCAGCATTTGATAGATTTCCTGCCACTCTTTTTCATAGAGTTTGGTGTCGGGGTTGACAAGTTGCGTAAATGTAGCCGATGAATAGAACATATCGGCGGCTTTTACCTCATCTATGTTCAAGTCCAGCATCAGTTGCTCTACGAGCGGCTCGCCAATATTTTTGATGTTGTAACTCAAACCGTTTTTTTCTTTATCTTTTTTTAGCATACGAAGCGAATTGAGTGTACAAAAACAAATTTGATGAGACTGCTCGAAATGAACTATTTGTTTGAAAAATTCTTCTCTCGTTATGTCTCCCACCAGATATTTGTTTATGTGCCGTTGCACTTTATCGTCTGCCACAGGTCCTTCTATTATGTCAAAGTCGTGTCTGTTTTCAGTAAATGCCACATCTCTGTTCAGTATCACAAAATCAAACCATTCATCGTTATATGGGCACCTCTAAAAATCAATTTTCTGCAGATCAATAAATTATA
>BNXT01000415.1 GCA_025999775.1 Bacteroidia bacterium
ATACTATTCTGAACAATCAAAATCCTGCAAATCCTGATTCAGACAATTGAGAATTTTAAAATTTTATGTAAATTTGCAGACATAGTACAAAATATTGAGACATGATTAGAACCGTAGCTTTTTATACCTTAGGATGTAAACTTAATTTTGCAGAGACTTCAGATATGAGCCGTCAATTTAGCGCTGCCGGTTATCAAGTTGTTGATTTTAAAGAGACAGCCGATGTCTATGTCATCAATACCTGCGCCGTTACAGCTATTGCCGAAAAGAAAGGACGCACGATCATACACCAGATTGTACGACGTAATCCCGATAGTATCATCGCCGTCATTGGCTGTTTCTCGCAACTTTCACCCGAAGAAATAGCCCAAATTCAGGGCGTAGATATTATACTCGGCAATAATGATAAATACAAAATTCTCAACTATATTGACCATTGCGATAAACAACGCTCTGTAACATCCACGTCATCGCCATCAGACTTTGTGCTATCCTATTCATCGGACGACCGCACCCGGACGTTTCTCAAGATACAAGACGGATGCGATTATTTTTGTTCTTATTGCACGATACCCTTTGCACGCGGACACAATCGCAGCGCACGTATTGCCGATATTGCACATATCGTAGAACAATTGGCACAACAACACGTTAACGAAATCGTCCTTACGGGTATCAATATTGGGGAATTTGGCAAACATCATCACGAGACTTTTCTACAACTCCTGCAAGTCTTAGAGACTACGCCTATTCCTCGTTTTCGTATTTCCTCCATTGAACCTAATCTGATTACCGAAGAGATGATTACCTTCATTGCGGCATCCACAAAGATACTCCCTCACTTTCATATTCCGCTACAATCCGGCTGCGATCGTATCTTGAACCTGATGCGCCGCAAATATTCCCGACAGCTCTTTGCCGATAAGATAAACTCTATCAAGCAGCAGATACCCCATAGCTTTATCGCCGCCGACGTCATTGCAGGCTTTCCTTCCGAAACGGAAGCCGACTTCATGGACACCGTGCAATTTATCGAGCGGTTGCCGCTTGCCTATCTACACGTGTTCCCTTACTCCGAACGAAAAAACACGCAGGCTCTTACCATTGCGGAAAAAGTGAGTCCCATTGAGAAAAAACGCCGTAGAGAACTGTTACAAACACTATCTACACAAAAGCATCAGCAATTCTACCAACAACAAACGGATAGCGTTCACCACGTGCTATGGGAGGCAACACAGCATCGCAATACGATGTATGGCTTTACAGATAATTACATCAGGGTTAAGAAAACATTTGACTGTCAGGCTGTTAACACTATTGAGACGGTAACGCTTTCCCACTTGGATGCCGATGGCATTTTCTCTGTCGATAGTCATAAGTAGAGTGAGTATTATTACGC
>BNXT01000416.1 GCA_025999775.1 Bacteroidia bacterium
CAGCTGTGCGGGTCAATAGCGAAATGATAGCGCTATATTGGAGTATTGGGGCGGATATTGTTGCTAAACAAGCCGAATCGGTGTGGGGTAGCGGCATCATTCCTCAACTCAGCGCCGATTTGCGGACGGAATTTCCTGATATGCAGGGATTTTCGGATAGAAATTTAAGGTCAATGAAACAGTTTTATCTGTTTTATTCTCAAGAAAAGACAATATCCCCACAAGTTGTGGGGAACATTCCTCAACAACTTGTTGAGGAATTACAAAATGTTGATAATAAGGATAATACAATTTGGCAGCAACCTGCTGCCAAATTGGAAATTCACCCAATTTTTCAAATTCCTTGGTTCCATCATGTTCAAATTATGAGCAAATGCAAATCTGTTGAAGAAGCCCTTTTCTATGTCAATAAAACCATAGAAAACGGTTGGAGTAGGGCGATGTTGATGAATTTTATGGAAGTTGGTTTGTATGAAGCACAAGGCAAGGCGATAAATAATTTCTCAAAATGGCTGCCCGATGTGCAAAGCGATTTGGCAAGAGAAACGCTGAAAGACCCCTATTGTTTTGATTTTTTACCCTTACGGAGGGCTATAAAGAAAAGGAATTGGAAGATGCTTTAGTTGCGAATATTACCAAACTGTTGTTGGAACTTGGGCAAGGCTTTGCTTATTTAGGGAGGCAATATCCAATCAAAGTGGGCGATAGAGAGCGAAATATTGATTTGCTTTTCTACCATTTGGGATTACGCTGTTATGTGGTTATAGAATTGAAAAGCAAAGAGTTTGAACCAGAACATACCGGTAAATTGGGCTATTATATCACTGCGGTTAATCACCAATTGAAAAAGGAGATAGACAATCCAACTATCGGGTTGTTGATTTGTAAAACAAAAAATAATGTTGATGCGCAATATTCTTTGGAAAGCAGTAGTCAACCAATCGGTATTTCGGAATATACGCTATCAAAACTGGTACCGGAAAATTTCAAATCGGCATTGCCCAGCATTGAGGATATTGAAGAAGGGTTAAAAGACAGGGAATAGTAGTGATACAGTAGTTATAAATGGTTATAGATAGTTATATGTTGTTATACGGTTGTGATTCAATAGTGAGACAATTGTGATACAATGTTTCTTTTATCATGTTAATCAAAATAATCTTATTAAAATCGTGGTTCAGACAGTTTAAAATAATGACATGATAAAAGACAGCGACTATAAAGCGTGGCTAAGGGATTTGAAATTGAGCGTTCGGCAAAGTCAGATTAAAGCAGCTGTGCGGGTCAATAGCGAAATGATAGCGCTATATTGGAGTATTGGGGCGGATATTGTTGCTAAACAAGCCGAATCGGTGTGGGGTAGCGGCATCATTCCTCAACTCAGCGCCGATTTGCGGAC
>BNXT01000417.1 GCA_025999775.1 Bacteroidia bacterium
TACCTATACGACACGTTAGACGGTACATTTCCAAATCATGAACCCAATCCGTTGGAGCCTGAAAACATTAAGGATTTACAACATTTTGTACAAAAAAACAAAGCGGATATTGGCGTCATTTTTGATGGCGATGCCGATAGGGTGATGTTTACCGACGAGCAAGGCGCTTTCATTTCTCCGGATCTACTCATCGGACTATTAGGGCACTATTTCTTTGAGCAGCAGGGGCGTCAAGGCAAGGTACTACACGATATACGCAGTTCCAAGGCTGTTAAAGAATACTTAGCACGCTGGGACACTGAGGTTGCCATGTGGAAAGTCGGACGCGCTTATGCAGCGGTTAAATTGAAAGAAATTGACGGTCTCTATGGTGGCGAATTAGCCGGACATTACTATTTCCGAGATTTCTATTACTCCGATTCCGCACTGATGGCGTGTTCGTTGATACTGGGCATTTTCAATCGGTTTAAGAAGCAAAACGTTACGGTTTCTCAAGCTGTGGCAAAGATTGCTACGTATGCCAATTCCGGCGAAATTAACTTCGTCGTAGAACGAAAACAAGAGGCTATGGATGCCGTAAGAGACTATTTTAAGTCGCAATATCCGATGCGTGCATACTATGATTTTGACGGGTACCGCTTAGAATTTGACGATTTCTGGATTAATATCCGACCATCCAACACAGAACCCTATCTTCGATTTATCGCCGAATCTAAACAACCCAAACTACTTGACAGTATTATTACTAAAGTCCGAGAAATCATCGGTTCGTAAACAAAACACTCCACACTCAATTATCGGGGGTTCCGGTCGTTGAGCGTAATCGAAACGAAACTATTATTAAACGGCAATTACTACGTAGGTAACACTAACGATTTAGAACGCCAACTTGCACGTTACTTTTAATTCGTCGTTTTATGCGGGTTGCAACGTTACGGATAATCCCAAAGCATTCACTACTCTGTAAAAGGTAGCAACGCTCGGAATTGTTACGCCTTTTTCAATGCGTGAAATATAGGATTTATCTGCACCTATTCTATCTGCAAGTTCGCTTTGCGTTAAACGTGCGTTTTTACGTGCATCCAACAATACTTGACTCACATAAAAAGCATAAGCATTTTCATCAAATTCTGCTCTTTCAGGTGTTCCGTGTGCACCGTATTGCGCTGCCAGCACATCACTATAATTTCTAATTTTGTGATCGTTTGTCTTCATAATAAGCCTCCTTTATTTTAATTGCTTGTTCTATTTCACCTGCAGGTGTTTGCTGCGTTTTCTTTTGAAAACCATTGAACAACACAACAACCTTGCCCTCATCAAAGATAAAAAATACACGGTAAATATTACTTTCGTATTCCATTCGCAATTCATATAAACCATCACGA
>BNXT01000418.1 GCA_025999775.1 Bacteroidia bacterium
CATTTTTACGCTTATTCTCATTATTTGAAGATGAATAAACACCAACTTAATAATAGTATGACAGCCAACTCGATATTTCGTTGGCAAAAAGTGTTCTACCTCATTTTTCGACTTTCTGCACCAAATTAATAAAAATGAGGTAGAAAAATTGCAAATGATGCAGAAAGATTGTATCTTTGCAGTCGCAATAAAAATTTTCAGTATGCACAATTTTGATTACAAAGAACGACCGCGACAATTGCTTATTCCTGAAATAGTGAATATGCTCACAACTTTGCACGAGTGCAAAGGAAAACAGGAATTGTACATAGAAAGCAAACCCGATATTTTGACGGCATTGCTCGAAGTGGCTAAAATTCAGAGTATCAAAGCGTCAAACCGTATTGAAGGCATTTTTACTTCCGACGAACGTTTGGAAGCAATAGTAAAAGAAAAATCTGCACCACGCAATCGCTCGGAAGAGGAAATTGCGGGCTATCGGGAAGTGTTGGCAACCATTCACGAAAGTTATGAATACATAACTGCTCGACCAAACAATATCTTGCAGTTACACAGAGATTTATACACTTTCAGCCATTCGGCAGTTGGTGGAAAATACAAAAACAGCGACAATATTATTGCCGAAACAGACGAACAAGGCAATAAATTTGTGCGATTTGCACCTGTTCCTGCATTTCAAACCGCAGAGGCAATGGAAGATTTGTGCAATAATTTTAACGATGCCGTTCAAGAAGGGCTGTACAACCTGCTTTTGCTGATACCGATGTTTGTACTTGATTTTCTGTGCATTCACCCGTTTAACGATGGTAATGGCAGAATGAGCCGTTTACTCACGCTACTGCTTTTATACAGAAGTGGTTATATTGTTGGGAAATATATCAGTATTGAAATGCAGATTGAACGCAGCAAAGAAACCTATTACGAAGTTTTGCAAGACAGTTCGCACTCGTGGCACGAATCGGGAAATAATTATTTACCATTTTTGCGTTATTATCTCGGCGTTACAATTAAAGCATATCGTGAATTTCAGGACCGAGTAGAACATTTACAATATCGCAATCTATCAAAAGCAGAAAGGATAAAAGCCGTTTTTGACAAAAAAATCGGCAAAATTACCAAAGCAGAAATTCTTTCACTTTGTCCCGACATTAGTCAAACAACCATAGAACGCACTTTGAATGAACTGCTAAAAACAGGTTACGTTGAAAAAACAGGGCAAGGCAAATCAACAGGATATTTAAAAAATGAAAGACAATACACATAACGCCCTGACTGCCAACGAGCGGTTTGGCACAATGGCGGGTGTCGCCCGCTCAAACGGCAGTGCGATTTTGGAGGTTTCGTTCCCGCGCGAGCCTTCATAAAACCGCCGGCACAAAAT
>BNXT01000419.1 GCA_025999775.1 Bacteroidia bacterium
GATATTAACAGTACCCTCCAGTGGATTATGTCGGGCGCTACAAAATACGCTATCCGTACCGGCGGGATAGCCTTCGATAGAAACAATAATTTATGGGTTAGTAACTCCTTAGTTGCCAATACGCTATCGAAAAAAACACCCGGCGGACAATGGACAGGCTACAACTTAGAATCTTTGGTTGAAAATGTCGATGTCAAAGAATTGATGGTGGACTACTATAATCAGGTCTGGCTACGTCTTAAAGAAGGCGGTTTGTTGATTATGCACGAATTGGAACATGGTTATGAAGCCCTAAAAGCCGATGTAAATCGTGGAAATACACAAAATACCTCCATAATCAATTGCATGGTTGAAGATCTAAAGGGCTATATCTGGATAGGTACTGAAAAAGGCATTAAAGTGAATTACACATCAAAAAAAGTATTCACTAATCCTTTAGGACAAACGTCCAGCATTGATTTTTTGACTATCAATCATGCGGGGCGTCCTTTATTAGAAAACGATAATGTAACGTCTATAGCTGTGGACGGCGCAGACAGGAAATGGATAGGTACCGGTTCGAGCGGTGTATTCCTTGTGTCTGCCGATGGTAAAGAAAAAATTGCTCAGTTTGATACTAAAAACAGTCCGCTCAACTCCAACAGCATCACTTCGGTCGCTATCAATCCCAAAACGGGCGAAGTATTCATTCTTACCGATAAAGGTCTCATGTCGTACCAAAGTAATGCTACAATCGGCGCAGGCACAGTTGAAGAATTTAAAATCGTAACCTATCCCAATCCTGTCAAACAGGATTTTAGCGGTGTCGTTACCATTCGTGGACTCACAACTGCCGCACATGTTAAGATTATTGACCAATCAGGGAGGTTAGTTTACGAAACGATGGCTAACGGTGGCTTGGCAACATGGGATTTGACCAACCGTAACAATGGACAACGTGCAACGATGGGGGCTTATACGGTATTAGTATCCAATAACGATGGTAGTCTCACCGGCGTTGGAAAGATATTTTGCAAATAACCATGTATAGCCCTGTTCATGCCATTATACTATCCGCCATACCCTACGGCGACCATAGCTTAATAGTCAAAGCGCTCACCGATGACTTTGGCGTGGTAACATTCATGGTCAAGGGCGTTAAAAATTCCAAATCTAAGCTGAAACCGGCATTTTTTCAACGACTATCCATCTTGGAACTACAAATTGAAATTAAGAAATCGGGCTTGGCATTCCTCAAAGATCCACGATTTGCATATTATTACCAAACTACCTATAAAGATATTGCTAAACACAGTATTTTTGTGTTTCTATCGGATGTATTGAACAAATGCCTTACCGTAAGCTCTAAAGATTCGGCTTTGTTTGATTTTATTTCGG
>BNXT01000420.1 GCA_025999775.1 Bacteroidia bacterium
GTATAAAAACTAAAAATACGGATGCCTTCTTTAAAATGATGTTTTTCATTAGTATCATTCTTCTATAATTTGATAATTTTTCTTGTGTTTCTTTGCCCATTTTCGCGCTATCTCTAATTCTTCATCGGTGTATCCATCTAAATTTCGTTTTATTGGAAAATCATAAATTAATGTTGTTAATTTATGAAGTGCCAATTGAGCATAAAGGGGAGGGTTATCCGATGGATATTGAGATGGTAAAAAATCATTAGCGTGTAGATCATCTAATAATACATCTATAATTTGTTTTTGTTTAACATATTTAATTACTCCGTCAATTGTAAAAATCCTATCAAATATGGGCAATTCCTGTAAACTCTTTTGCACTATCGCAAGTCCTTCTTCATCTCCCAATCTTGCTAATATCAGACCTAATTTGTATTTCTCACCATCCCATTTTGCCTCTTTTAATTGCTGTTTAAAAACAGGTATCATTTGTCTTTGATATAATTTCCCAGATAAATATGCATAATCAAGAGAAACATTCGTGAGTTTGCTCGCTCGTACATTGATAGTATCAATATGTATTTTCTCAAATAAACTATTGTCTAATTGCTTCATACATTCTGTGGCGTAGCGACATGCCGACGTTGGGTTAACGGCATTGCACCCATTCAAAAAATAAGTTATCATCTGTTTTTTGAACGCTGTATCTACCACTTTTTTCCATACATACTCATAGTAACATTCATAGAGAAATTCTTGAACATCTGCGTTTTGAATAGTATCATATCTGCTTAGAAAATAGATAAGACTATCCGGGGCAATATTAGATTGCACATCCATTACCAAACTATATGGAGCAGAACAATTTTCTTCTATCATCTTTTGAATATTTTGATCTATCCTTGTAGCAAATGTGCTATCTAAAGGCTGTGCACCAATTTGTATAGTTAACAATACAAAAAAGATTATATAAAGATTTTTCATAGACTTTTATCGTTTAAATTTATAATTTTTTAATAGTTCTATGGTTGCGTTTGTGATGTATTAGTACGAATAATATCCCACTGATATTTTCGGAGTTTATCTCTTGGCCATCCGCCGTCCCAATCCATAAGATTATTAATGTCTTTTGGAGCGTTATTTCCAGTACTTCTATTAGGGTAACCCTCAACATCCTTCCAAGGGTGCTTTAGTCCAAAGGCACCATGACCTATTTCATGCGCAACGGTCGTATTGATATTGGTTGGTGCACGTCCACCTTGCTGTTTAGGAAAAACAAAGCCATAAGACTGATCAAATAACATAATACCGTGTCTGGTGTCACTTGGATAATTTACAACAAATATATTATACACGTCCCCTTCTACCTTGCAACTATCAATAA
>BNXT01000421.1 GCA_025999775.1 Bacteroidia bacterium
TTTTTCTAATTCATCAATTTTCATTATTCCAATTAAAAAAGTTTCCAATTATGTAAAGCGGAACGTTTGTCATCCAAGATTCGTGTCTAAAATCAGAAAGAGAGGTGCGAATGGCTGTTTGCGGTTTATATTTTTCGCAAAAGAATTTAAAACTTCTTGACTGCAAATTTTCGGTAGCTTTTACTTCTATCGGCGTGATATCTCCTTCGTTTTGAATCACAAAATCCACTTCATTTGTGCTTTTTTCGTTTGTCCAATAGCCAATATAATCCATTTCGGCAGCTTTAAGTTGCTGCATAACAAATTGTTCAGTGAAGGCGCCTTTGTACTCTTCAAACAGAGCGTTGCCGTCTATAATAGTTTTTGAATCCAAACCCGATTTTGCGGCAAGCAAGCCCACATCATTGAAAAATAACTTGAACGCCGACATATCCTGATAGGCAATCAGTGGCATTGCGGGCTTTGAAATTCGGAAAGTTTTTAGTAAAATTCCCGAACTTACAAGCCACTGTATAGCCATTTCAAAATCTTTTGCCCTTGCACCCTCTTTTGCCACACCATACACAAATTTCTTATTTTCCTTTGCCAACTGTGCAGGAATGCTATTCCACACCATATTTAAACGTGGCACTATTTCGTGCGGAACATGTTTTGAAAAATCGCTTTCGTAGGCTGAAAGAATGGAGCTTTGGATGGGTTGCACCTTTGTCCAATCGCGGTTTTTAACAAAATTAACAACCACTTCGGGCATTCCGCCTATAAAATAGTAATATCTCAGATTTTCTTTGAAATACTCTTTGAAAACAGGCAACATAGTCCACTGTTTTTTTTCTAAAATCTGCGCAAGCCTGTTTTCACCCATTGCTAAAAGAAATTCGTAAAATGACATTGGATACAAATACAGAAACTGCACTTTGCCGACTGGAAACGACACTCTATTGTGTAAATTCATTCCAAGTAGCGAATCGGAAGCTATTACAAAATATTCAGGCGCATTTTCGCAAAAATATTTCAATGATGTAAGCCCTTGAGGAGCAGATTGAATTTCGTCAAATACAATTAACGTGTTTTTTGCATCAATTTTAACCTGAAAAAATGCCTCAATAGTAGTAATAATCCGTTGAGGGTTCAAATCCTGCAAAAAAAGGTCTTGCATTTGCGTTTCATTTTCAAAATTGATATACACCATTTGGGCAAATTCAGTTTTACCAAATTCCTTGATAAGCCAAGTTTTTCCCACCTGCCTTGCACCCTGAACGATAAGTGGCTTCCTGCTTTCGCTTAACTTCCAATCAATCAGCTGTTTAATCTTTGCTCTGTACATTTTTATCCATGAGTTTTCTAATGAGTATTACGTTTTTATCCAT
>BNXT01000422.1 GCA_025999775.1 Bacteroidia bacterium
ATTACAAACAGTGCGTCGAAATGGATATTTCGTCCGATGAAAACTATTTTTCTCACCATGAAGACGACGCTTTAAAACAGTTTTCAATAGATCTAACCAGCTTCCCTCATGATGTCAGCGAGCGTTGGCAAGAAAAAGGGCTGTCCGTGAAGCAAGAATCTGACCAAACACAGCTCAACAAAATTGTTAGCGAACTCTTGTTAGCCTTCAAATTAACGAAATTAGAACAACTCATTAGAGACAATGCTAAAATCATGGAAGCAGCTACCGACGAAGCTGATGTGATGATTTTGGTTGCCAAACATAAAAAATTAGAGGAGCTACGCGTAGCGATAGCCGGTATTTTAGGACGTGTTGTAACCCGATGACGATAATGAACCCCAAACTATACATAGTACCCACGCCGATTGGCAATTTGGAAGATATGACCTTCCGAGCCGTCCGCATATTGCAAGAGGTGGACTTGATTTTAGCAGAGGACACGCGTACGTCGGCACGACTTCTGCAACATTATGGCATCAAAACACCGATGCAATCCTATCATTTGCACAATGAGCACCAAAGAACCGATAGTTTGGTTCAGAAGATACAAAGCGGTGTAACCGTAGCGTTAATCACGGATGCCGGCACTCCGGGCATCTCTGACCCCGGTTTTCTGATCATCCGAGAGAGCATCGCTATGGGCATTGAGGTAGAGTGCTTACCCGGCGCTACGGCGTTTGTTCCGGCATTAGTATGTAGCGGCTTGCCCTGCGAAAAATTCTTTTTCGCAGGCTTTTTGCCACACAAAAAGGGTCGGCAAGCCAAACTCCAAAGCCTCGCCGATTCCGACTGCACGATGCTGTTTTACGAGTCTCCCTATCGCCTCTTAAAAGCCTTAGAACAAATGGCTTTGGTGTTTGGCGCCGACCGGCAAGCCGCCGTGTGTCGGGAACTATCGAAATTACACGAAGAGATTCGCCGCGACACCTTAGAAGGATTGCATAACTATTTCTCCCGAAAAGAAGTCAAGGGCGAGATTGTCATTTGTATTGCCGGCAAAAATCTTACAACACCCACTACCGATGATGACACAAGCGGAGATTAGCGCTATCATCCGTGCCCATTTGGTCTATACGCCAACGACCGACCAGCAACGCATGATAGAGACGCTATCGACATTCTTGATCAATTACCGTCAACAGTCCATTTTCATCCTACGTGGCTACGCCGGTACGGGAAAAACAACCTTAGTGAGCGCTTTTGTCAATGCGCTACCCTCATTCAACCTGCGTGCTGTCTTATTAGCGCCCACCGGACGTGCTGCCAAAGTGCTATCCGCCTATTCCACCAAATACGCCTCTACGATACACAAAAAAATCTACCAA
>BNXT01000423.1 GCA_025999775.1 Bacteroidia bacterium
CATAGGGCTTACAACGGCAGAAACCGACAACCACGTGGCAGGCGGTACAATAACCGCCGTGCTTACGGTGAACAAAGCAACGCTCGCTGCCACAGTGGACTTGCTGGGCTGGACTTACGGCAGCCCAGCAGGTACGCCGTCTGTTACCGGCAATACCGGCGTTTACGTCAATGGTGAACAGTCCCAGGCTGCTGTTGGTGAGGTCGATGTCGCTGCCGCTAAAAAAGCCATCGCCGTAGGCAACCGTTGCCGTGTGCCCTGTGTTGCTGACGGCGTATTTGTTTGTCGTGGCGGGGAAGATTGCCGTAACAACGCCGTTGTCCGCAGGGTTGGTGGTGCCGTTGTGCGGCGTGCCGGTTGTGCCTGATACGGTGAAGAAGTCGGCTGTTACGCCGGTGAGCGTGTAGCCTTCTTTGGGCGTTAGCGTGATGGTTGCCGTGTACTGCGTGGAAAAAGCGAATGTGGCGTGGCTGGGATTCCACGACACTGTGCCTGTGTACTGCGCCGTTGGGGTGATAGTGGTTACAGGCGTGCCGCCGTAGGCAGGAATGGCAATGCCCGCGATTGCCGCGATGTCAATGACTTTGGGGGCAACCGTGAGCGTGGCGGTTACCATTGCGCAGGCTTCGTGGGTGGCGGTGGCTGCCGTGGCAAGCCCTATTGTGAAGTCGCCGACTCTGGTTACCGTGAGCGTCTTGCCATCGCCGTCTATGCTGCCATCGCCTGTGGTGCCGGTTGTTTCGATGGTGTACGTCCGCGTTCCGGCGCCGCTGCCAACGGTGAACAGACCGTCCACGGCGCTCAGGTCAATGGTGGCGCCGCCGTAGGTAAGCGTTGCCGAGCCGGGTGTGTTGGTAACAGAGGCTTTTTCGATGGTAAAGGTAAGCCCGGTCGTTACTGCCGTCACTACGTTACCCGCCTTATCCTTGAAGTTGTTGATAGCGTAGGTGTAGGTGGCGCCGTTGGCAAGCCCCGACAAGGTGTAGTTGGCGGTTGTATTGCCGTTTGACCAGTAGGTACCCGCTTTGGTGAGCGTTACGCCGGCGGCGGGTGAGAGCGTAACCGTGCCGTTTGTCGTTACATCCATCTCCTCGTTGAACGTTACCGACAGCGTTGTTGGCAGCGGAATATCCGTGCCTGTGGGCGACACGTCCGTTACGGTGGGCGGGGTCCCGTCCCTGAAGAGGCTCACGGTGCGGTTGCCGTTTTCGACCACAAAGTTGCCGAAGTCCGCAATGCCGACCTTTACATCGCCCGCCGTTGTTACGCTCGTGAGGTTGAGCGTGTAGGTGGCGCCGGAGCCGGTGAGCATTCCTTTGACGGCTGCGCCCGTGCCATTCGTAAGGGTAATATCGTCCGCTGAC
>BNXT01000424.1 GCA_025999775.1 Bacteroidia bacterium
GTTTAGTATCGTCAATATCGCACATATAGTCTATTTGCGAACTGGAGAAACTGTCGTCCTTGTCCTGTATGTAGCAATCCATGCAGGCGTTCATGTATTCAGCAATTTTAACGTCTGTAAAGTAATAGTCATCTGCTGTGCTGTCCATTTGCAGTGTATAAGACACTTTGGGGCTGAGGTTATAGAGGACGCACCATGCGTTGGTGTTACTTCCTTTTTGAGCGCCTATTTTGCCTGCCAAAGCGGCATCGCGAGACCGCAACCACACGAGCAAGGATATTTAGATGCTTGGCTTACCGTATTTTATCAAGAAGACCCTGCACTTGATAAAACAAAGAAGCATACTTTCGAGAAAGCATGTGTAAAGTATATTGAACATTTGGAAAAACTGAATCCCAATGATGCGTGGGTACATAACTATCGCATTGGAACGACATTTGTTGAGAAAAACAGAAAAGCCATAAGTCGAAATCACAAAGCGCTTCTCTGGTCTAAACTTTTAGTTGGCGGGACAACCATAATCTTAGCATTGTTAACTATCTACGGCGCTGTACAGCTCCATATACCTGAAATCGTCGGGAATGCCTCATGGATTCCCATGGTATCTAACATTATCGGCATCTTAGCAGGTATAGTGGTACTTTTAGTGGTGTTGTTAGGCTTTGGATTGAGTTTACTGTGGAGTGGGGGTATTGGCGTGTTGGGCTATTTTTTGTTCACATTTCTATTTAAACTGCTTTTGGGTTTAACCATGGTTTATTTGAATTATGTAGTGGCAGCATTATTGTTGGGAGCGCTGATTTGGGGCATCCTTGTTGCTATTATCCAAAACCGTCCGGCAAGTGGTAATAGTCGTTTGGTCAATCCGGGTTTTGAAGAACGACATCTCGAACCTTTGGATTTTGCATTCAACGCTAAAAAGGGTGAGTACTTTAAATCATCCATAGGACAAGATAGTCAAAATGTGGCTTATTGGTTAAAAGAAGGCTTAAAAACGTTCTATTGGTGGTTCGCACCGTTGTTGAGCGCATCCTTGCTATTCGGCTTTTTGACCGTTTATTTTACGCCAAGTTTTGAGATGCGGGGTTCAAAACTATTAGAAGAATTAGCCAATAAAACCGATATTAGCCTGTTTAAAAATACGTGGGAAGGCACATTTGATGGACGCAAAGCAACATTTACAATAACCAAAGTAACTGAAAAAACAGCCGAAGCAACTATCCAAGTACACTATACGAACTTGTTGAACGAAACGCTGAACGGTACTATCAACTATGACGAAAAAACATTTCACTTTGACGATGCGGTGCCAAACGGTAATTTAGACGGCGAATATACCGGCAAATTTAATAC
>BNXT01000425.1 GCA_025999775.1 Bacteroidia bacterium
TAATTAATGAGGGCGCAAAACCTTTTTTCAGAAAAATGCCTACCATTGACCCGATAAAAACACTTCTCAAAAACAAAATCGTTTCCGAAGACTATACCTTGTTAATACATAGTAAGATTTTGGAGTTGTACAGAATTGAGGAACTTGGTGTTAACGAAGATTTGAGACAGATTACAGTCATTCAAAAACGCTATAAAAAGACTTAAAGATTAGCAGAATGAATAACATTAAGAGAACAAACGGACTTTACGATAAAATCGCCACAATCATTGAACAATCAAGGCAAAAAGTGGCTACTGCCGTTAATCTCACAATGGTATATACCTATTATGAGGTAGGGCGTTACATTGTGGAAGACGAACAGCAGGGCGAGCAACGTGCAGAATACGGAAAAGCGGTGTTGAAAGAACTATCGGCACGATTAACAGAACGATTTGGTGATGGTTTTTCTGTAGAAAATCTAAAACTGACAAGAAAGTTTTTCCTTACATATAGAGAAAAGGTAAACACTGTTTACCCAATTGAACAGACAGTGTCTGACCAATTACAAATTGCTGACAATAAACAGAATACAAATTCGCAGACACTGTCTGCGAAATCCCAAAAATCCGAAACACCGTTGCGTAATTTTCAATTCACACTCTCGTGGTCGCATTATTTAATCCTGATGCGCGTGGAAAATCCCGATGCTCGACGGTTTTATGAAATAGAGGCGACACAACAGCAATGGAGTGTTCGCCAACTTGCAAGGCAGACCGCAAGCAGTTTGTATGAGCGATTGGCTTTAAGCAGAGATAAAAACGAAGTGATGCGGCTTGCCAACGAGGGGCAAACCATTGAAAAACCCGAAGATATTCTAAAAAGTCCTTTTACTTTGGAATTTTTGGGGTTGGAAGAAAAATCGGTTTATACCGAAACCGACCTTGAAAACCGCATTTTGTCAAACTTGCAAAAGTTTATGTTGGAAATGGGTAAAGGATTTCTTTTTGAAGCACGGCAAAAACGCTTCACTTTTGAAGAAGACAGTTTTTATGTGGATTTGGTGCTATATAACCGCCTATTGCAATGTTATGTTTTAATAGACCTTAAAACCGACAAGTTGAAGCATCAAGACCTTGGGCAGATGCAGATGTATGTTAATTATTACGACCGCTATGTGAAGCAGGAGTTTGAAAAACCTACTATCGGCATTTTGCTTTGTGAAACCGCAAATCTTCCGTTAGTGGAACTCACTTTGCCGGAAAATGCCAACATCTACGCCGCTCAATACGCTCTCTATTTACCTGAAAAGGAAGTTATTCAACAAAAACTCAAAGAATGGATTGACGAATATAATGACGAAAAATTAGAT
>BNXT01000426.1 GCA_025999775.1 Bacteroidia bacterium
GATAGTGAAGTTTTCGGTATTCATAATGGGGTATTCCCTTTCTGTGGCGTGGTCGTAGGCTTTGAAGGTAAGCGCTACGCTTTCTTCGCCATAAATCATCAGGAAGGCAAGATACTGGTGTGCGGGCACCTGCGGATAATTGTTAAAGTGCGTCGAGCCACGACATTCGCCGTTGGCATCGAAAGCGGCAAT
Organism: Bacteroidia bacterium; assembly: GCA_025999775.1. Classification (GTDB taxonomy): domain Bacteria; phylum Bacteroidota; class Bacteroidia; order Bacteroidales; family P3; genus BNXT01. The sequence continues at coordinate 193 of BNXT01000426.1, forward strand.
TTCTATTTGGTCGTTTTGCAATTCCTCGCCGTTTTTAGTTATCACCGAAGTCATCGTCATCGAGTTCGGATAAGCGTGAATATTCACCGTCCAATGATTGTTGGGAGCCTCGCTTGCTACCTCGCTTTCCGCTGCGCTGCTTAAGCGATAGAGTTGCGAACTTGCGCCCGGATAGGTGAAGTTTTTGGATGCTCCCGCACCAGAATAGTACATATACCCTTCGCCTGCACGCATATAGTTCAGCGTACCAACCCATCCGATTTCCGAATTTACAAAACTGCGGAAAGCCGACCGTCCTCTGATTTGGTCGTTGGTTTGCGCTGCGAGGTTGTTTAACGCCTCATTGACCGGCAGCGTGAACTGCGGAAGGTAGCCGAGCCAGTTCCAACCGTTTGCCAGCGTAATGGGCGAAGAGGCGGGAGCGACGGGCGTTCCGTCAAATTTCAACGTAGTTTCCACATCGGTCTGCACGAGATACATCTGTTCTTTTTCGATACTCGAAAGCGTTCCAATCCAGTCTGGGGCTTCCACGTAACCGTTTTTGCTCTTCAGCTGTATGCCGTTTGCGCCAATGCGCTCAACAAACTGCGAAAGAATGTCATGATTGCTGTTGTGAACATTTACCGAAATCCAACTCCAACCATTGTAACCATTGTTGAGCGCAATAGTCTGTTCTACCATATCCTGTGCGTTGAGGATAATCGGTACAGATACCGTGCCTTTCATTGCGTTGGCAGCGAAAGTGATATTTTGCACCGCGCCGCTCAATGTTGATTCGATTACCGAATAGATATTGCCTGTGCTTGCGTCCCAAAGTTTGAATTTAACTGCCTGTCCTGCATTGGCGGTGTTGCCGTAAACTGTCAGGAAGACGTAGTATTCGTTGCTATTTGCCTGCGGTTTGATAGGTGCAGTAACGCCAACGCACTCATCGCCGATAAACGCCGCGAGAATGTCAGCGGGGTCATTTTGGAAAGTTCCGGTAATCTGAACACGACCGGTTACGATCATTATGCTTTCGTAGTTTGTCGGATTAACCGTCCAGCCTTCGGGCAAGGTTCCTATTACCTTAAGATTTACCGGCAGGTTTTTAGCAATCAAATTACCATTAGTAATGCCGATTTGTTCGCTGTAAGAGCCAAGATTTACGCCTGAG
>BNXT01000427.1 GCA_025999775.1 Bacteroidia bacterium
AGGATAAAGTGCTCATTGTGAGTGGGTTAGCGTATGGTATAGACACCCATGCACACCGTTTTTCGGTAGAACAGGGAACGCCTACGGTGGGTGTTTTAGGACATGGATTGGACAGGTTATACCCGACTCAAAATATCCAATTAGCGCAAAAAATGGTACAGAACGGTGGATTATTGACCGATTTTTTATCGAGTACCAATCCGGATGCGGTTAATTTTCCATCGCGTAATCGCATTATTGCGGGGATGTCGGATGCAACGATTGTTGTGGAAGCCGCAAAACGGGGCGGGGCGCTGATTACGGCGGAATATGCCAATAGTTACAATCGGGATGTGTTTGCAGTACCGGGACGCTTGGGCGATACGACATCCGAAGGATGCAACGCCTTGATAAAAACCAATAAAGCAACGTTGCTACAGACTGCGGAAGATGTACGCTATCTACTGAATTGGAATCATGCGGTGGTATCAACACAACAAATTCAAAGGCAGCTGTTTCTGTCGTTGTCGGACGACCAACAAGTGGTGTTTAATGTGTTAAATAGCTGTGATAAACGCTATATTGACGAACTATGTGCACAAAGTCAGATGCCTCTTTCCAAAGTGTCAGTCGTATTGTTAGAACTTGAATTGGCAGGTATTATAGAATGTTTACCCGGCAAGCTGTATCGTGTGAAAAACTAACGGTAAGCCCAAGTTTTAACCTAAAAAAGACGCAGACTAAGAATGTCTAATACAAAAATCCAAACAGCCAAAGCGGGATTTTGTTTTTATGTCCTATTTCAATGTCGTCGGCTACTACAAAACTGCTCGGAAGGTCTTTAATCTGGTCAAATGTTTTATTTTTACCGCCAACTTCAAAGGTGTATTTATCTACAATAAAATCGCCTTGCGGTGCAAGTATAACATCTGCAACAACATTCAATTGATTAACAAAAAATGTTTCTCTTGCACTGCCGATGTTTGTATTATTGCCGTAAATGTATGATAAATTGGTGTTGTTCAACAAAACTTTATCTGGTTTTGTCAAGTCTCCAATCGTCTTATTTTTGTACGAAACCAAATTCAACAACTTTGCATTTGCCAACAATGATAAATACTTAACGGTATTGTTTCTGTTGGTGTCGATAGCTATGGCTAAATCTGTGATATTCGGCGTATAAGGCACTAATATTGATAGAATTGCCAATAACCTTTTCAATTTATGCCGCGATTCAAACTCAATATTTTCAATCGCAGGAATATCCACATCTATCACGTTGTTTATTGCTTCCTGCAATTTTTGCTCGTAGTTTTTTAATCCTTCTTTATAAAACAGATAATAGCCGTTTTTTAGATATTTTTTGA
>BNXT01000428.1 GCA_025999775.1 Bacteroidia bacterium
GATTGAAGTATTAAAATCGAAGATACATAGGGCTATTGTAACGCATGCCGATTTGAACTATATTGGGAGTATTACCATTGATGAGGACTTGATGGATGCTGCCAATCTGATAGAGAACGAACATGTGCATATTTACAATATCACGAATGGCGAGCGTCTGGAAACTTACGTCATCAAAGGACAACGTGGTAGCGGCGCTATAGGTATTAACGGCGCAGCCGCACATAAGGTCAACGTGAATGACCTTGTCATTATCGTCTCCTATTGCAGTATGGATTTTGAAGAAGCTAAACGATTCAATCCAACTATTGTTTTTCCCAAAAATAACCGTCCATGAGCAATATGTGGAAAAATAGTCTGAAATTCACTGTGTTTTTGGCGCTGGGTGTGTTTCTTATTTGGTGGTCAATGCGGCAGCTTACCGCAGAACAAGTTCAGCAGATCATCGAGGCGCTCAAACATGCAAAATATGGCTTTGTCATCTTAGCCTTGGTGTTTGGCGTTTACAGTTTCGTAACCCGTGCGTTGCGTTGGAGAATGCAGCTACAGTCCATGGGCTATTCTCCGACGTGCAGGAATATTCTAATGGCAGTGATGACCGGCTATTTAGCAAATTTGGCTTTCCCGCGCCTTGGAGAGTTTCTGCGTAGCGGCGTGTTGGATAGGTATGAGAAAATCCCGATTGCTAAAAGTTTGGGAACAACAATCACCGAGCGTGTCTTGGATTCGATTTGCTTCGTTATATTGCTGGTATTGGCGCTGGTGTTTCAATTTGAGGTTCTCAAAGATTATGCGATGACCAATTTCTCGGCACTCTATGACAAATTCACAAATCCTGTGTTTCTGCGTACTATCGGTATTATAGTAACGGTTATTATCATCTTGATCACTGTTTTTATGGTAGTATTACGCAAACGCATTGCACATACGAAACTTTATATCCGATTAAAGAATATCGTTATCAGTCTTTGGGAGGGCTTGATTTCATTACGCTATTTGAAAAACGTAGGGTTGTTTTGTTTACATACGGTGGTGCTGTGGATTTGCTATTTTCTAATGAGTTATTTAGCGTTCTTTGCGATGCCGGAAACGGCGCAGCTACCTATTGGAGCGGGCTTGTCGATGCTCGTTTTTGGTACGGTAGCGGTGATTGTAACACCCGGTGGTATCGGACTGTATCCTATCGTTTGTGCGCAAATATTTGCACTCTATGGCGTGGATTGGGCGATAGGTTTCGCTATGGGCTGGCTGATATGGGGAACTCAAAATATCATTATCCTGATTGGAGGCTTGTTATCAATCGTTCTACTTCCCTTGGTAAACAATCAAGACGTAATAAAG
>BNXT01000429.1 GCA_025999775.1 Bacteroidia bacterium
GAGCATCGGCGAGCCGAAAGCAAAGACGGTGTATTTATTTTTGCTGCCCAACGCCCCGCAGAACAGGGACGGTATCTCTATAGCGGGCGATATGCCGAGAGACAAACGTTTTGGGTACTTGTTTCCGGCAAGCAGTGCGGAAATATTAGGCAACACTATCGCGCACGAACTCGGGCACGGCTTATTCAATCTGAAACACATCTTCGACCGTGATTACGGCATCAACCAAAACACCACAGACAACCTGATGGACTATACCTATACCGGCGGTATCAAACTCATCTTCTACCAATGGAACCAAGTCCACGACCCAGGACATGTTTGGGGCTGTTTGAAAAGGATGGGGATGGTGCATATTACACAGCAAGCGTTGTCAAAATATTACTTGATACAATCAGGTCTGCAAATAAGAAAACGCATGGTAACGGTATTAGTGTCCCAACGATTGTAACTATGCAAGATATTCTTGATGATATTAATCTATCTGATTCTATTTCTCAAATACTTCCAAGTATAGGTAAAAAGGATTTTTTATCATCCTTTACACACGAAGAAACATTGCTTCTAGTGGAAACTCTTAGAGATACAACTGTCGATCAAACAACGAATTTACCATCTGATTATAAGCCTATAACATTAGCAAATAAAGTAGAATTAAAAATAGGAGAAAAGACATACAAACTATCGATAAACGGATATAGCATGACCGAAAAAATCTATGTATCACATATTGCTGAGGATATTGTAAACGATGAACATAAACTGATTTTCTTTAATGCGGTTAAAGTAACTGGCGATGATGATAAAATAGGATATGCAAAAAAAACAGATTTAACGGATTTGAAAAACATTCGAAAAGCATTTGATATAATTGTGCATACAGAGGACGGTTATGGAACGGCTGCAGAATTAAAAAAATATCTGAACATTAAAGGCAAGTTTGATTTGTCAGGTTCTCCGACAATTAGCAACGATGGCATAACTATACGCGTAAAACGGAAATATAGTAATACGAAAATTACGATAGGGGAATTAACAATTGATGGAGATGACTCTATCAAGCTTATTACGGTAGAACTAAAAAAAGGAACGGAAGAGCAGGCTAAGAAAAGTTGTATATCAACTAAAAATAAAGTTCCGTGTCTCGAATGTAAAGACACTACTTGCTTCCGTATTAATGCGAGCGAATATACATTTGAGTTAAATACAAAGGATTATACAAAATTACCTCAACATCGCTATAAATCACTCCGACTACACACGGTGAATACGCCAAAGGGTGGCAATAGGGATGGTATTCTTGTTCATGCTGGATGGAATTATTCATTTACAGATGGTT
>BNXT01000430.1 GCA_025999775.1 Bacteroidia bacterium
TGTTCATTATTCATTGTTCATTATTCATTGTTCATTATTCATTGTTCATTATTCATTGTTCATTGTTCATTGTTCATTATTCATTATTCATTGTTCATTATTCATTGTTCACACTCCATTTTGCACTCTAAACTATCGAACCACAGCCAAGCGGAACCCTACGGTGCTGTTGCGATACGTTGGCGCGCTGCTGGGGCTGCTGGGGAGGCGAAAGGAAACCGTGCAATACGACGCATCAAAGCCCTTGCTGCCGCCACGACGCACGCGGTTGGAGCCATCAGTAGGGCCGGTAGGATTACTCGTACCACTTGGATACCTAACATCATACCCATACCAATCACTGCACCACTCAGACACATTCCCACTCATATCATGAATACCCAACTCATTGGCGGATTTTTCGCCTACCGGATGCATTTCACTTGAATTACCATTGTACCAAGCTACATTCCCTATCGTATTACTTCCGCTATAGGTATAGTTATGCGTGCTTTGTCCGCCCTTGGCGGCATACTCCCATTCCGCTTCCGTAGGTAAACGATAACGTATGCCGCCTAAAGTACCGCCATTTGCTAATACCGACAATTTGTAACAAAAACCATTTCTAAAATACTCAACGCCGTTTTCCTTATAACTATAATTGCCCGATTCCGGCGTTCCTACTATATCTTCCCAACTTACAAAATCCATCGGATAGTTATCGCCCGCGCTATTATGGCGGGGGGTGGGCCAACTCCCCATCACATCGTACCACTGCTTCTGTGTTACCTCGTACTTCCCTATTTTAAATGTACTGATGCTCACACTTTTTCCATTAAGCATCGTCGTGCCGCCGGGGACATTGACCATCTCCGGTATCGTCGGTTTTGCCGGTTCTGCTGAACCCCAAACCACGCGGAAGCCTACGACGCGGATGCGATTCGTTGGCGTGTAGCTGGCGCGATTGGAAACCGAGCAACCCGACGCAGTATTGTTCAAGCTGCCGCCACGAAACACGCGGTCGGAGCTAGATGTAACGCCGGTAGGATTACTCGCTCTACTTGGGTAAGTACCCCCATACCAATCACTGCACCATTCCACTACATTCCCACTCATATCAAAAATACCCAACTCATTGGCAGCTTTTGTGCCTACCGGATGCGTTCTATCTCTTGAATTACCATAGTACCAAGCTACATCCCCTATCGTATTACTTCCGCTATAGGTATAGTTATGAGTGCTTTGTCCGCCTTTGGCGGCGTACTCCCATTCCGCTTCCGTAGGTAACCGATAATGCTTGCTACCTAAAACGCCACCATTAGCCAATACTGACAATTTATAACAAAAACCATTCGTAT
>BNXT01000431.1 GCA_025999775.1 Bacteroidia bacterium
GAAGAACGAAAATTGTTAATCGTGTTGTGGTCGGGCGTCTGCATACCCGAAAGCCATGCAAAAGTAAATCGGTCGCAGTTAGCATCTTCGATTTTCCGACAAGAATAAATATTGTTCAGGTATCCCCTAACAACGATTTTGAGCATCATGCGAGGATGGTAGGACGAAGTACCGCCGCCCTTGTAGGTGTCAATTATCTTGCTGATGTCAAGTTTGTCTATAATTTGACTGACTAAACGGACGGGGGCGTTCTGCGGTATTTTGTCCCCCAAATTCATTGGAAACAGGCATCCCTGACCTTGAATATACTCCTTAAAACTTTTTTTTGACATAATCTATAGGATTAAATTACTGTTACAAAAATACAAAATTATTGCCGTTTAACCAAATTGGTTTATCAAAAAAACTTTTGAGACAGCCCCGATGTTGGTAGAAAACGTACCATCCTTGCCTCTAAATTCCGTAGGAATGGCATGTAAATCAGCTATTCTAACGGTTTTTACAGGTCATCCCTATGGGATTTTCTTTTGATGACAACGATTTTTCTACCAACATTTTATCCCTAACGGGACATGAATAGCACCTCAAAACATTCATTATTCATTGTTAATTGTTCATTATTTATATCACGAGCGTAGCGAAGTGATACCTTACCGCTAAAAATCGTCGCACAAAACCCTGAGCCTGCGAAGGGATGTGCGACTGTTATTTTTAGCAAGCATTTTTCTTTTGGTTCGTTTTCTTTTGTTGCCACAAAAGAAAATGAACGAATAAAAATTGTCTGAACCTTGATTTTCATAAGATTACAAAGATTAACAGGATTGGAAATAATGAATAATGAATAATGAATAATGAATAATGAATAATGAACAATGAATAATGAACAATGAACAATGAACAATGAACAATGGGTCGAAACGACCGCAACTCCACACTCCACACTAATAAAAGGAAGCCCCCTGAAAGGGGCAAATCAATAGCGTAGTGGCAACGCCCTACGAAAGGATGGCTAATATCCTCATCCATCAGGCTGAAAGCCTGACATCCGATAGATTTCGCCCTTTCAGGGCTTAATTGTGATACCCTACATCCCACAAGGCGTTGCCTTGTGCTATTGATTTCGCTCTTTCAGAGCGTTTTGTTCATTCATTTATTCATTATTTAGTTTCGGCATAGTAGATTTTGCGTTAATTTTTTCTTTTGTTACTTTTCATCTGTTTATAATTTTTAGTTATTTGATATCCAGCGATATAAAACACTAAGAGGGGTAAAATTTTCATCTACATGCTCGCGGCAATACTCTTGTGTGCTTAGCGTTTGAAGTCAGTTTCTTT
>BNXT01000432.1 GCA_025999775.1 Bacteroidia bacterium
GATAGTGAAGTTTTCGGTATTCATAATGGGGTATTCCCTTTCTGTGGCGTGGTCGTAGGCTTTGAAGGTAAGCGCTACGCTTTCTTCGCCATAAATCATCAGGAAGGCAAGATACTGGTGTGCGGGCGCCTGCGGATAATTGTTAAAGTGCGTCGAGCCACGACATTCGCCGTTGGCATCGAAAGCGGCAATTTCTATTTGGTCGCTTTGTAATTCCTCGCCGTTTTTAGTTATCACAGAAGTCATCGTCATCGAGTTCGGGTAAGCGTGAATATCCACCGTCCAATGATTGTCGGGAGCTTCGCTTGCCTCCTCGCTGCTTAAGCGATAGAGTTGCGAACTTGCGCCCGGATAGGTGAAGTTTTTGGACGCTCCCGCACCCGAATAGTACATATACCCTTCGCCTGCACGCATATAGTTCAGCGTACCAACCCATCCGATTCCCGAATTTGCAAAACTGCGGTAAGCCGTCTGTCCTTTGATTTGGTCGTTGGTTTGCGCTGCGAGGTTGTTTAACGCCTCATTGACCGGCAGCGTGAACTGCGGAAGGTAGCCGAGCCAGTTCCAACCGTTTGCCAGCGTAATGGGCGAAGAAGCGGGAGCGACGGGCGTTCCGTCAAATTTCAACGTAGTTGCCGCATCGGTCTGCACGAGATACATCTGTTCTTTTTCGATACTCGAAAGCGTTCCAATCCAGTCTGGGGCTTCCGTGTAACCGTTTTTGCTCTTCAACTGTATGCCGTTTGCGCCAATGCGCTCAACAAACTGCGAAAGAATGTCATGATTGCTGTTGTGAACATTTACCGAAATCCAACTCCAACCATTGTTGAGCGCAACAGACTGTTCTATCATATCCTGCGCGTTGTGGATAATCGGTACATCCACCGTGCCTTTCATTGCGTTGGCAGCGAAAGTGATATTTTGCACCGGACCGCTCACGCCCAATGTCGACTCGATTACCGAATGGATATTGCCTGTGCTGGCATCCCAAAGTTTGAATTTAACTGCCTGTCCTGCATTGGCGGTGTTGCCATAAACCGTCAGGAAGACGTAGTATTCGTTGCTATTTGCCTGCGGTTTGATAGGTGCAGTAACGCCAACGCACTCATCGCCGATAAACGCCGCGAGAATGTCGGCGAGATCATTTTGGAAAGTCCCGAGAATCTGAACACGACCGGTTACGGTCATTATGCTTTCGTAGTTTGCCGGATTAACCGTCCAGCCTTCGGGCAAGGTTCCTATTACCTTAAGATTTACCGGCAGGTTTTTAGCAATCAAATTACCATTAGTAATGCCGATTTGTTCGCTGTAAGAGCCAAGATTTACGCCTGAG
>BNXT01000433.1 GCA_025999775.1 Bacteroidia bacterium
TTTCATCTGTTTATAATTTTTAGTTATTTGATATCCAGCGATATAAAACACTAAGAGGGGTAAAATTTTCATCTACATGCTCGCGGCAATACTCTTGTGTGCTTAGCGTTTGAAGTCAGTTTCTTTTTCGGGGTTTCTCTTGCGAGATATTTCAACCTCCAGTAAAAATCGACCTTTGTTATATTTCTGTTTATCTGTTATTATTTCTATTTTATTATGTTCAATTTTCTTTTATTCCTGTTTGCAGAACCGTTACTTCCACACCTAAATCTTTCAATTGTTTCATTAACGCTCCTACTTTTTTATCTTTTTTCTTCTCTATCAAAAAATCACTGCCTAACTCTTTATATGGCACCTTGTCTTTCAAGATAATGTATGCGGCTAAAAGGATCTTATGTCCTACTGCTATTAATGCCCGTTTTTTACCTCTTCGTCCGACAAGTGAATCATACTTACTCCGTAAATAAGTGCCTTTTGTTCGGCTTGCAGCCCATGCACATTGCACCAATATAGGTCGGAGATTTTTATCACCATACGTTATGCGTGTGCTTTTTTTTTTACCCGCCGATTCATTGTTTCCAGGAGACATTCCTGCCCAAGAGGCTAAATGCTGCTCATCTGGAAACACGCTCATGTCGTTGCCTACTTCTGCTAAAATACACTGCGCTCCTTCTTTTCCTACTCCTGGAATAGTTGCTAACAATTTAGCATCCAATTCCATCTCATTGGCTTTCAAATGTGCCGCTATTCGGACATCTATTTTGTCTATCATGACCTCTTTATCCTTTATCGAATCTTTAATGGTCTGAAGCATAAAAATATGATGTGCACTCAATTGCCCTTTTAAGGAGGCGGCCAACTCCGCTTCCGTGGCTTGCATCCTGCCATGACGGTAAGCACATAATTTGGATATATCTTGCTCGCCGGATATCAAATCATCTATAATTTTTGTGGCTACTACTCCGCTCTTATCGCTAACAACACTTGATAACTTGATATTGGCATCTTCCAGTATCTTTTGTATCCTGTTTTTTTCCGAAGCTATTTGTTCTACTATTTTCCGCTTATAACGGGTCAAATCCCGCAACTCTCGAACGGGCAACTTGGGTATGAAACTCCCTCGCAGCAAACCGCTAACCAACAACTTCGCAATCCATTTGCTGTCTTTTTTGTCTGTTTTGTGTCCCGGAACGTTCTTGATATGACGTGCATTGACCAAGATAATCTCAAATTCACTTTCCAATATGTTAAATATTGGCTTCCAGTACACGCCTGTACTTTCCATCGCTATATGCGTTACGCCCTTTGATTTCATCCATTCGCACATCGA
>BNXT01000434.1 GCA_025999775.1 Bacteroidia bacterium
TTATCATTGAGTTTGAAAACGATTTGCGAAAAACTTACAATCATGCTAAAGTGCAGCTGGCAGGTTATTTGCTTGGGCAAATGCGCTACGGTTATGGCTATGATTTTACACTGATTGCTTCCGATTTTATTACATGGAAAGTAGTTGCACCCGATATTTCATGTATCGACAAACTTGAAACTTTACAAGAAAATGAACTAATCCTTAATGAGGCGGTGGATTCTTCGTTCGTATTGACCGAAGATAACGCCGAAGATTTTTACTATTGGCTTGACCATTTTCTTTTTCGTGAAAACAAGCAAAAAGCAACCCTCAAAAGCATTGAAGGAGCATTTGGACACAATAGCGCAGTTTTTATTGAGTCGTTCCGTGAACTAAATAAACGATATAATGATGCCAAAAAATATGGAGAAGTACAAGTCGCTTACGAGCAATGGCATAAGTTTTTGAGCATTGCCTACGGCTCGTTCGACCAACGCGAAGATGCTTTTCTAATACATACCTATATGAGCATTTTTGCTAAAATATTAGCCTATTCAGTTCTCAAAAACGATGATTATATCGACGATAGCGAAATGTTAAAGATTTTGGATGGTAGCGTTTTTCAATTGTATGGCATTGAAAATTTTGTGGATAATGATTTCTTTCATTGGGTAACTAACGATCGTATTTTTTCAAGACTTGGCGAGGTATGTCGTCTTATTGCGCAGGAGATATCGACTTTTGATTTTGAAAATGTCAACGAAGATGTTCTCAAAGGTGTGTATCAAGAGTTGATAGACGTAGATACCCGTCATCAACTTGGCGAGTACTATACGCCCGATTGGCTTTGCGAACGCATGGTTAATGAATTTGATTTCAAACCTCACCACAAAATTCTTGACCCCTCGTGTGGTAGTGGCTCTTTCCTTAGGGCTGCAATACATCGAATAAAAACTCTTAATCCCCAATTAACTGCCGAAGAAATCAACCAACAAATTTATGGCATAGATATTCATCCCTTATCGGTACAAATAGCCAAAACAACGGTATTGCTTGCCTTAGGTAAAAAACTTACAATTAATCAGGATGCAATGCGTATTAACATCTTGCTCGCTAATACACTATATTCGCCGATCAACGAAAATACGCTGTTTGGAAACGAATTTGAAATGCCTATCGATAGCGATAAATATTTAATAAATTCCTTAGTTCTCAACGACATCAACGAATTTGATAAAGGACTTGAGATTTGTGAAGAACTCTCTGCTGGTACTTTTAACAAGAAAAATATTCCTTTAAAAGATTTTACCAAGATTATTCAAAAAAAAGTTTCAAATACTATTAAAA
>BNXT01000435.1 GCA_025999775.1 Bacteroidia bacterium
GATATTTTAGAACAAAGCGGCTCTTTTGGTGCAGGAAGTTTTTATCAATTAATAACGCCAAAATAACGCCAATAACGCCAAAATAACGCCAAAATAATATTATCAAAAAATGAACTTTGTACTCAATTTATTGCCCCAGCCCTCGAAAAATCGGATAAGGTAAAGGCGTTTATTCGGAAGTGTTTAGTTAATCCAATTATCAAAAAGATATGTTTAAAATGAAAAAAGAAGACAATAATTTACCAAAGACAATAGACGACCAACTTGCTGAATGGCGAAAGAAATTCAGCAAAGAAATTCCCGAACGTGTCGGTTTATCATTTTACACAGATGATAAAGGCAACGTGGAAGTAGAGGTTTATTTTGCGGACGACAATATGTGGATGAGTCAGCAAATAATGTCTAAGTTATTTGATGTAGAGGAACATACGATTACCTATCATTTGTCGGAAATCTACAAAAGCGGCGAGTTGGAAGAAATTTCAACTACTCGAAAAATTCGAGTAGTTCGCGATGAAGGCAAAAGAAAAGTGAATCGCGAAATACAGTTTTATAATTTAGATGCGATTATTTCCGTTGGCTATCGTGTTAATTCTTTGAAAGCAACGCAGTTTCGCAAGTTTGCCACACGTATTTTGCACGAGTACATTCAAAAAGGCTTTGTCATTAACGATGACCGCTTTAAGAACGGCAGTAAATTTGACGAAAGTTATTTTCGTGAAATGTTGGAACGTATTCGCGAAATACGTTTGTCGGAACGGCGCATTTATCTGAAAATTACCGATATATTCGCCCTTGCTTCCGACTATGACAAAAACAGCGTTATTGCCCGACATTTTTTTGCGTTCATTCAAAATCAACTGCATTATGCTGTTGCAGGCGGAACAGCGGCGGAAATCATTTACAACCGCTCCGACAACACCAAAGACAATATGGGCTTGCAAACGTGGAAATATGCGCCTGAAGGCAAAATCCTGCGTACAGACGTAACCATTGCCAAAAACTATTTGGAAGAAACCGAACTCAAACGGCTTGCGCTGGTAGTATCGGCATTTTTGGATATGGCTGAAATACGTGCCGAACGGCAATTACCCACCACTATGGAACAGTGGATTGAATTTATGGGCGGTTTTTTGAAATTGAACGATTACCCGATTCTCGAAGGATTGGGAAAAATAAGCAACGAGCAGGCAGACGAAAAGGCATTGGCGGAATACGAGGAATTTCGCGTTATTCAGGATAGAAATTATGTGAGTGATTTTGAAAGGTTAATGAAACAAACGGAGGAATAGAAATGATAGAAAAGCAAAACATGAACTTTGCAACT
>BNXT01000436.1 GCA_025999775.1 Bacteroidia bacterium
CAGTATGAAAGTAAGCGCAGTTGACCCTGTATGGTCACAAATTGACTTAAAGTCAGGAGCCTTATCCGGTTATGTAAAAGTATCTAATCCGGTGTTTTCGCCCGATGGAAATACTATTTATGTGCCTACATCATCTCCTAACGGACATTTATTTGCCATTGACCGAGAAACCGGAGCTATAAAATGGATTTCGGAGATTGCTGCGTTAACTTACGGTGGTGGCGCCGTAGTGGGTACTGATGGCGTTATTTATCAATGTGGTACGTCGGATAGAAAAGTATATGCACTTAATCCTGTCGATGGTTCACAGAAATGGACATGTGATGTGGATGCTGTAATTGGCGCTTTTCCGGCATTGTCCACAGACGACGTTTTGTATTGCGTTACCAATGGTGGCACCTTGTATGCAATAAATACGGCAACAGGAACGATTGTTTGGAATCAAACCGTTACCGGAACAGGAAGTGCGGTTGCCGTTGACGCTTCCGGCATATATGTTGGAACAAGTACGGAAATCTCTAAATACAGTACCGCCGGAGTTCAAATATGGAAAGTTGCCACTGCTCTGAATGTTACAGAACGCGGCGCTTTTGCCATAGATGGAACAACGCTTTATGCTGCCCTAAAAGGAGGCGCCGGTCTTACGGCTATTGATTTGAGTAACGGCGCTATCAAATGGACGTATGCAAATACCGGCGGTGGTGATGCTTATTTTCCAATTGTCGGAACAGGTGGCACAATCTATTTCAATGACAAGGGAGGCAAGAAAGTATATGCCGTTAATAGCGATGGAACATTGAGATGGGACAAGGATTTAGGCGCCGCTGCTACTTATTGCGGATTAGTTCTTGGCGATAATGGAAAAGTCTATTGCGGAACGCAAGCCTTAACCGATACTGTGTATAAATTATATGGATTGGATACGGCGACCGGAAATATTGATTTTACTTACGACAGCAAACAACAATTTATGGCAGCAGCAACTATAGGCGCCGATAAGCACTTATATATTGGGACTATTGGCACTGTTCCAGCAGATGGTGGTAAGTTATTGGCAATTCCAATAAATGCAAATCCTGTAACTTCTTCTTGGAGTGTAAGAGGTGGTAATGTTTATGGAACGAACAGCCAAGCTACAGGTATTGGCACTAAAGTAGAGGTTATTTCTGAAAATAAAGATGTCATTGCGTTGATTAGTAATCAGTTATATGTAAATGTAACGACGGATTATACTTGCTCTGTATATGATATTTCAGGAAGAAAACAGTTTGAGATTCGCAAGAATAGTTCTGACACACATATTGATCTTTCGTCACTGCCGAAAGG